>DIDE01000028.1 GCA_002417975.1 Eggerthellaceae bacterium UBA5808 | reverse complement strand
CCGAGGAACGGGGAGATCAAGGGGATTATATGGCGAAGCGAACGAAAATCGTCTGTACACTCGGTCCTGCAGTCGACAGCGAATCAACGCTGAAGAGTTTAATCACGTCCGGGATGGATATTGCACGATTCAATTTCAGCCACGGTACGCACACCGAGCACCTTGCTCGTATGAATCGTCTTAAAAAGATTCGTCGTGAGCTTGATACGCCAACGGCGATACTTCTTGATACGCGCGGTCCAGAAATTCGTACGGGAGCTATCAAAGGCGGTCAGCCGATTCATCTGAGCGCGGGCAAAACGATTACGCTTACTGAGCGCGAAGTTGAAGGAACCGAGCGCCTAATCACGCAAAGCTACAAAGGTTTGTGGCGTGTGGTCGAGCCAGGATCGGCAGTTTTAATTGATGATGGAAGCATTGAGCTCATTGTCGATGAGGTGCGTGGCGAAGATGTTTGCTGCACCGTACAAAATACTGGCATGCTGGGTTCGCATAAATCTGTTAATATCCCTGGTATTTCCGTCGATCTTCCATCGATGACGGAAGCTGACGAACAAGATTTGTTGTTTGGCATCGAACAGGATATTGATTTTGTCGCCGCTTCTTTTATCCGTTCAGCTGATGATGTTCGTGCTTATCGCGCGTTCCTTGCAGCTCATGGTGGAGAAGATATTGCAATTATCTCCAAAATCGAAAGTCGCGAAAGCGTCGAAAACATCGATGAAATCGTCGAAGTATCCGATGGCGTCATGATCGCTCGTGGCGATCTTGGCGTTGAGGTCGATGCAAATCGTGTTCCTCATATTCAAAAGCGCATTATCAAGCTTTGTAATGCAAAGCACACACCTGTTATCACAGCTACGCAAATGCTTGATTCTATGATGCGCAATCCTCGTCCAACACGTGCTGAAGTTGGCGACGTCGCCAACGCAATCTACGATGGTACCGATGCACTGTTGCTTTCGGGCGAGACGGCGATAGGCAAATATCCTATTCCTACGGTTCGTATGATGGCTCAAATTGCTGAGGCGAGCGAACCTTATGTGGATGAGCATATGCAGAATGGTGTCCATTACTCGACCGATGTTGAACGCGTATCCCCGTCAGTGGGACGTGCGGCTGTGCAGACGGCCGAGGCTATTCACGCAACCTGCATCGTTACGCCGACTACGTCGGGACGTACGGCTCGGCTTATTTCTAACCTACGACCAGGTGCCCCGATTTATGCAGTGACCAAGCGCGAAAGGGTTATGCGTCGCATGCAGCTGTATTGGGGCGTGACGCCGATGCTCGGCAACGTCGAGGATGCGCCGATGCGTACGGTCATTGCTAATGCTCGTGAAGCTGTGTGCCGCCACGGGTATGTACGCAACGGAGATCTGACGGTATTTACTGCAGGAGACCATCGAACGAGCCCCTATCTTCCCAAAGGTGCAACAGGGGAGACGCAGAGTGCTCCGACGAATGTGATGTATGTTGTCGAGATCCGCAGCGACAACGTTGAGACCCTATAAGGCAAGGTGTGACACTATGACTCAATACTATCTGGCTGTCGATATAGGGGCGTCAAGCGGACGTCATGTCCTTGGACACGTCGAAGACGGTCGCATTGTCCTCGAGGAAATGTATCGGTTCGATACAAAGCAGTTGCGTGCTGGTGGGCACGATTGTTGGGATATTGACGGACTCTTTGAACAGATCGTCAAGGGCCTTGAAGCATGTGGAAAAGCAGGCAAAATTCCGACTACGATGGGCATCGATACGTGGGGCGTCGATTTCGTGCTGCTCGATGGAAATGGACAGCGTGTTGGTGATGCTGTTTCGTATCGCGATGATCGCACGAAGGGGATATTCCCCATTGTCGATGCACTTATCTCTCCCGAGATTGTCTATCGTCGTACGGGAATTCAGCGCCAACCGTTTAATACGCTCTATCAGCTGATTGCGCTTAAACGCGAACATCCTGATCAGATACGTGATGCGCGTCGCTTTTTGATGATCCCTGACTATTTCAATTATCTGTTAACAGGCGTTGCTCGCAACGAATATACGAATGCGACTACGACTAACTTACTTAATGCACGAACGAAGGATTGGGATACGACTATCCTTTCTGCGTGCGGATTGCCGCAGGTGTTGTTTGCTAAGCCGACAATGCCTGGTACGGTGGTTGGCTCTCTGTCTCCAGAGATCCGCGATCGCGTGGGATTTGATACGACTGTTGTGCTTCCTGCAACGCACGATACGGGGTCGGCGTTTCTTGCGGTTCCTGCGCGTGACAAAAATGCCGTCTATCTTTCTTCGGGTACATGGAGCCTCTTGGGCGTCGAGCATGAGGGCCCCATTACGACTGAGGCGTCCCGTCTCCAAAATTTCACCAACGAGGGCGGATATGAATATCGCTTCCGCTTTCTAAAAAATATTATGGGCCTGTGGATGGTTCAGTCGATCCGTCGCGAGCTTAATGGTGTGAACTATGTCGAAGGATCAGGTGCGGTTTCGCATGCGATGCGTAAGCCGGGTGATCCTGAGATCGGATTTGGCGATCTGATCGCTGCCGCAGAGCAGGCATCCGACGCCGACGCGTTTGTTAACGTGAATGACGATCGATTCCTTTCGCCTGACTCAATGATTGACGAGATTCGTCAAGCCTGCGTTGAAACAGGACAGCAGGCTCCTGAGTCCGTTGGAGAGTTGATGCGCTGCGTGTATGCAAGCTTGTCATCATGCTATGCCGATTCAATTGCCGATTTGGCTGCATTGACGGGTCGCACATACACCTCGATCAATATCGTTGGTGGCGGATGTCAAGATTCTTATCTGAATCAGCTGACAGCCGATGCGTGCGATATTCCTGTTTTTGCCGGTCCAATTGAAGGAACGAGTTTAGGCAACTTGATTGTTCAGTTACTTATGGCTGGTGAGATGCCCAATCTGCAGGCTGCACGTGATGCGATTCATCAATCGTTTGATATTACGCGGATTGATCCGCACGAGTAAGAACGTTGCGTGCAGGAGCGTCGCATGTAAGAGTGTGACCGAGCGCGCTGCGTGGGAGTAATAGAGCGCGCATTACTGTTAGATAAATCGCACGAAGAGGATCGTGCCTTTTATAGAGATATATTCCAGAGCGTGGAGAGAAGGAGTTTTAGAATGAGCAATGCCTACGAGTATGCTCGATCGGCATATGCCGATTTGGGCATCGATACGGAGGCGGTGATGGAAACATTAGCTCACAAGGCTATTTCCATCAACTGCTGGCAAGGTGACGATGTGCAAGGATTCGACCAGAAGGACAACGCCGCATCCGGTGGTATCCAGACGACTGGTAACTATCCTGGCAAAGCACGCACCTTTGAGGAGCTCACCGCCGACTTCGAAGAAGCGGCGCGTATGATTCCTGGAAGCAAGCGCATTAACCTTCATTCGAGCTATGCGGTATTCACTGAGGAGAACCCCTGGGTTGACCGTGATAAGCTCGAGTACAAACATTTTGCACCGTGGGTCGAATGGGCCAAGAAGCATGGTTATGGCATTGATTTTAACCCGACGCTGTTTAGCCATCCAAAAATGAACCATGATATGTCTCTCGCTTCTCCTGATCCTGAGACACGTACCTTTTGGATTAATCATTGCATTGCGTGCCGTCGTATTGCTGAGCGTATTGGCGAAGAACTTGACGACCAAGTGCTCAACAATGTATGGATCCCTGATGGTCTTAAAGATATTCCTGCTGATCGTTTGGCACCACGTCTGCGACTCAAGGATTCACTTGATAAGATTTTCGCGGAAAAATGTCCTCACGTTATCGATTGCGTAGAGTCCAAAGTGTTTGGCATCGGTCTTGAAAGCTACACCGTTGGATCGGGCGAGTTCTACCTTGGATATGCAGCAACGCATCCTGGCGTATACGATCTTCTTGATGTTGGCCACTATCATCCAACCGAGAATGTCGCGGATAAGATTCCTTCTCTGCTGTGCTACTTCGACAAAATTCCTCTGCATGTAACGCGTCCTGTCCGCTGGGACAGTGATCACGTAGTACTGTTTGATGACACTATTCGTGAGATCGCTGACGAAATTGTTCGTTGCGATGCGCTCGATAAGGCCATCATCGGTCTCGATTTCTTCGATGCCTCCATTAATCGTGTTGGTGCTTGGGTAGTAGGTACACGCTCAATGAGTAAGAGTTTGCTGTATGCAATGCTCAAGCCTCATAAGGCACTTAAACAGATGCAAGATACATACGACTTTACGCAAAAGATGATGCTCGGCGAGCAATGCAAGAGCATGCCGTTCGGACTTGTTTGGGATGAATTCTGCCGTCGTCAAAATGTACCGGTTGATGCTGGGTGCTATCCGCAGGTCAAGCAATATGAGAACGATGTGTTAAGCAAGCGTAACTAGTAATGTGACTGGCTTAGCTTCGCTCTTGTTCGTGACAAGGGCGATGTGCTAAGCCAAGCGCAACTAGCAGTAATAGGTACGTACAGTTGTATTAGTGAGATGCTGCGAGTTGCAAACAAGCATCTTGCGAATTTGCAAACAAGGCATTATATGCAGGTAGCTTGATCGATCTTATGTCAGTAGTACGCATATATGCGTACTACTGAGCAAACGTTATGAAAAAGAAGGAGTTCATTCTATGTCTATGATCCAGGAAGCGAATTGTATCCGTCGCTTCAAACGTGTGTGCGGAGACGGTTGGGACCAGGGATGGCACGAACGAAATGGCGGTAATTTGACGTATCGCATGACCGAAGAAGATGTGAAGGTATGCATGCCATACTTTACGATCAAGGGTCATGAATGGGTCGATATGGGAGTTAAGGCCCCTGAACTTGCAGGCGCATTTTTTGTGACAACTGGTTCGGGTAAGTACATGCGTAAGGTTGCTCTTGATACGAGTGATTGCATTGGCATCGTTGAGATTAATGAAACGGGCGATGCATGGCGTATTGTGTGGGGGCTTACGAACGGTGGTCGTCCGACCAGCGAATTCCCAACGCATTTCATGAATCATAGCGTACGTATGAAAGCAACAGATGGCGCGAATCGCGTAATCTATCATGCTCATACGCCTAATATCATTACGCTGTCGACGCTCATTGAGCCTGATGCTCGCCGCTATTCGCGCATATTATGGAAGTCGATGACTGAATGTATCATCATCTTCCCTGAAGGCGTTGGAGTAGTTCCCTGGATGGTTCCCGGTGGTGCCGAGATCGCGCAGGCAACGAGTGAACTGATGCAGACGTACGAAGCGGTTGTTTGGACGCAGCATGGTTTGTTCTGCAGTGGGTCCGATTTTGATGAAACGTTTGGACTCATGCACACGATCGAAAAATCAGCCGGTCTGTATCTTTCTGCGCGTGCAGCGCAAGGCGGATCGGAACCTGCGTATCTTATTGCAGATGATGAGTTGCGTCAGGTGTGTACTGCGTTTGGTGTTTCGCCAAACGATGCATTTCTCGATTAATTAGCGACATAGAACCGGACGTCATGTTGTTGGGGCGTTCGGTGCTGTGTGCAGTGGACGAGAGTGTCGCTCTGTGTGGATGTACATCTTCGCGAGATAGAAGGGGATGATTTTGCCCCCAACTAAAGGGTGCGCGTGGATGTCTAGTGACATGGGCGAGAAGCATGCAATACAAAGGAGAGAGCTATGACCATTCGTAAAACAGGGGACGGTAGAACTATTCAAGGCTTCAAAATGAAGCTGTATCCTGGCTTTGCTGCCGAATATGAGAAGCGTCACAATGAACTCTGGCCGGAAATGCAAGATATGATTCATGAGTATGGCGGCCATAATTACAGCATCTTCATCGATGAAGAGACGAACATTTTGTTCGGCTACATCGAAGTTGATGATCCGGAAACGTACGCAAAATCAGCGGACACTCCCATCAACCGGAAATGGTGGGACTTTATGGAGAGCGTCATGGAGACGAACCCCGATAATTCGCCCGTTTGCACGGATCTTCCGTGTGCGTTTCATCTGGATTAATAGATGTGTAGAGCTTCCTTTAATGCCTAGGTACGCATAGTACGTTGCAATGCAAGCATTGGTGTCCGTTGGAGATGCTACATTATGTCGCATTTTTGATCGTGCATCACGTGCTTGTATAACGCTGTGCGTACTCAGGCATGAATAGGGATGCTCAGATTTTTGAGACACTGTCGTAGAGAGAAAGAAGGAGAACGTGTCTTTATCAAAAGAGAAGAAGGGTACGATTGCTGTATCCCTCACCAACTTCCTGGATTCGGGGTGTATCGTTGGCTCCAGTGTTGCCCTGACCGCTTGGGCGGCTGCATTTGGGTTTGGCTCAACGTGGGTTGCCATTCTCGGTGCCATTGGTGCCAACGCATTCGGCGCAGCCGTTGGTGCGTTAATCGGTGGCTTCTTGACCGATAAATTTGGCCGTAAGTTTATATACACGTACAATTTGCTCGTGTATGCGCTGGGTGTATTCCTTGCGATGATTTCGTTTAACCTGCCTATGCTGGTTATCGGCATCGTATTGTCCGGTTTGGCCGTTGGTGCTGGTGTTCCTGCATCTTGGAGCTATATTTCTGAGATGTCAGGTTCTGAGCGTCGTGCTGAGAACATCGGAATCAGCCAGTTTGCATGGAGCTGCGGACCTGCAATTATCTTTGCACTGTCGCTTATCCTGTCCCTGATTTGCCCGACGTTTATGGCAGACGGAAAAACACTGATGCCTGCAGGTACTTACGGACCGTTTGACGGTCTGCTTGGCGTTCGCATCGTGTTCCTGATTCTGCTTGTCGTTGCTCTTATCGCTTGGAACCTTCAGCGTCAGCTGCAGGAATCCACCGACTGGAGCGAAAAGCGCTCCGAGAATAAGATGGGCTTTGGCCAGTTGATGAGCCATGCACTTAAAAACGCTGTCAATGTCAAGACGATTCTGTTCCTGGTTGCTGTCTATCTTACATGGAACCTTGTTGCAGGCACGATGGGCCAGTTCATGCCTTATCTGTACAAAGCTGCAGGTAACTTGGATGATACGACGATCAACTTGCTCCAAACTGCAATGTGGATTTTGACTGCTGTATGCTCACTTGCTGTATTCAGCAAATTGGGCGACAAGATTTCTCACCGTGTCCTGTTTGGTGTAAACGCTGCTATGGCGCTTGCTGCTTGGTTGGTCATGGTTTTCTTTGGTACGCAACTGCAGGCGGGCGCTTCCGCTTCATGCGGCTGGGTACTGTGGGTCTTCGTGGCTTTGTGGGGCATTTCTGCAGGTTCTTCTGCACAGTGCTTCTATGCACTGTGGGGCACCGAATTGTTCCCGACGCAGTATCGTGGTGGCGTCCAGGGTATTATGTTCTTCCTCGTCCGTGGTTTGACGGGTGTATGGTCCTTGGTCGTTGTTGCTGGACTCAATGTTGGAACGCCTGACGGATTCGTCATTTCTGGCATCATCATGTGCATCTTCTTGGCTATCAGCCTTGTTATTGGTGTCGTCGGATGCCCGAAGACGCAGGGTCGTTCACTTGATGAGATCACCAAAGAGCGTTACGGCGATTCTATCTAGTATGAACGTGCTTGTTTAGACATGTACTGGTCTGCAGATATGTATTGCTCTTAGACATGTGTTGGTTTGCAGATGCGTATTGTTTTTAGACATGCATTTTGCTCATACGATTATGAGTGTAAAAAAGAGGAGTGTCGGTCCGGCGACGCTCCTCTTTTTCTGTCTGTGGGTATTGCCGTGCGTATTATAGTTCCAAACTTTCTTGATTTAGGAGGAATTGCTTAAGCCCGATAGTCACTACGCCGCATTCGTCACGGAAGAGTTTGATCGTATCGCCAACTACGATAATTTTCTTAAAAGAGTCATCTATAGCCAAAAGCGGTCGTTCCTCTTGTGCTCGTTTTTTGGCGTCTAACAGGGAAAAAGCAGATTGAATATAGTAGCGTTTGCTGCCTTGGTTGGCAATGAAATCTATTTCGGTGTGCTTGCGGATTCCATGCTCTGTAAGGTTCACAGTGCCAATATCAACTTGTAGTCCACGTGCGACAAGCTCGTTGAATAATATGTTTTCCATAATATGGCCGTTGTCTTGCTGCCGCCAGTTCAAACGGGCATTCCGAAGCCCAACGTCTTCGAAGTAGCATTTGTAGGGTGTTCCAATATGCTTCCGCCCTTTGACGTCGTAGCGTTTTGCGCTCGAAATAAGGAATGCATCTTCTAGATACGAAAGATAGTTTTTTACCGTTGGAGCCGAGATTGCAACTTTTTTTACTGATTTAAATGTATCGACAATTCTCTGAGGATTTATGAGAGAACCAACTGACGATGCGATGACATCTATGAGCTCAGAGAGCTCAGCATCATTGTGTACGTTGCTGCGCTCGATAATATCACGGAGGTAGGTTTCTTGAAAAAGTCGCTGAAGGTATTCGGCTTTTTCGATGTCTGTTTTAAGCGACATTATATAGGGGAGACCGCCATAGGTTGAGTAGTCGTTCCAATCATCCTTCCAATCGTTGCTTGTTGCGCTGTGGTATTCAGAAAAAGTTAACGGATGAATTCTTACTTCGTCGCCTCGTCCGCGAAATTCTGTAATGATATCGGTGGAGAGAAACTTTGAATTACTTCCTGTAACGTAGACATCGAGGTTGCTGATGTGAAGGAACCCATTAAGTACGTCCTCGAATTCGTCCATCATCTGTACTTCATCGATTAAAACGTAGTAGTGCCCTGTGCTAATTTTCGATCTGACGTATTCATCGCACGTGTCAGGATCGCGAAGTTTTTTGTTCTTGCGATCGTCAAGTTGGATTTCTATGATGTGATTCTTAGGTATTCCTTTGTCTAAAAGATAATTTTTGAACAGGTTGAATACGAGAAAGGATTTACCACAGCGGCGGATGCCGGTAACGACTTTAACGAGGCCATTACCTTCACGATGTATGAGCTTTTGCAAGTAGCTATCTCTTTGTATAACCATGAGACTCCATTTTAGAAAAGTGTACAGAATGCAATAAATCTAAAATGAATCATATGCTATATTTGATTACACATCAATGCATCTTTCATATATAAGTCTTGTTGGTCTAGCAGGGTCGGTTGCAAATTCGAACGCATACTGATGTATTTACATTTAATTGACTGTTGGCTCAATAGGTAAGCAAATACCTTGTAACCACAGCGTATATGCAAGGAACGCGAACCTATTAGAGGCTCGCGTTCCTGTGATTCATACTTCTTTATCCCTGCGGCACATATAAGTGCGGGGGGGTACTCTACCTGCTAACTTAAACAGGCGCTTATTCGGCTTGTTTGAGCAGCCCATATCCTCCATCAGTACGACGATACAAAATGTTGATAACATTGGTATCACGATCGGTATATGCAAAGAAGTCATGCCCCAAAAGATCGATCTGGATCAGTGCTTCTTCTTCAGTCATCGGCTCAAAAGCCATTTCCTTTACACGCACGACTTCATCATCAGCGAGTTCATTCATTAGCTTGTCGTAGTTTGGCTCCTGCGCACCAGTCGTCTGACGGATGCTTGCACCACGACGTACTTTGTGATCGATTACGCGCGTCTTGAACTTACGCAGCTGGCGCAAAACCTTTGCAGCGGCCACATCGATTGCGGCATACATATCTTCCTCGTGCTCTTCGACACGGATGATGTGTCCTTTAGTCTGGAGGGTAACTTCACATACGGCAGGACGAGGATTTGCAGGGTTCTTTTCGACATGCAAAACAACTTCGGCATTAAGCGGCTTTATGTCCATGACTTTCATGGAATTGCCGATCTTTTCCTCGGCATAACTCTTGAGAGCTTCGGTTACGGGCATCTTACGACCGGTCACGGAGATCTCCATAGGAATCACCTCTTACCAAATAGGGTGCAATATAAAAAAGCAGCCGTCATGAGGTATGCCGTCGATGATACTTACGTACTGAGTATCGGCTCCCTCCTTCTTAGCTGCTATATACAGCATATCACTTTATGACGGTTTCAATGGCGTATTGAATGTTGTCATGTACCTGTCATGTACGAAGGTATAGGTCACGCTACCAGGCGTAGCCATGGCGACGTAAAGGCTGAATATTTGAGCTATATATTGCGTGCTCGTCCTGTGCTCTGTGCTGCGTACGCCTTATGCTTTGTGTGCTCATTTCATCCATTGCATTACTTATACCTTATGCTTCGCGTACAAGATAATTTATTGAATAACTTATAATTAGAGACGATATTTGACCATTGCGGGCTAAAAATGGACGTCGTTAGGCTTCTTCTTAATACGACAGGATACGTGCTTTAGGGTCTGCTATATTGTAAGAAATAGAACGATATAATGAATCGGCGGAACTGCATCGTCGCATCGATCCGTGCTTCGGCATGTGCCGAAGTCCATCGGGAGAGGAGCGCAGGCGCGTGAAAGACAAGCAGGATCATCTCTATATTGACGAGGTATCTCACCATCGTCGTCGTTACCTTAAGCTCGTCCAATTTACTCAGTCTTCAACAAAAGCTGCAGCGGTTATGCTGCTTGCTGCTGTTGTTGCGCTGATTGTTGCAAACAGTGCACTTTATCCAGACTTTTTGTCGTTCTGGCATGCCGATATTACGGTTGGTTTTGGCTCGAGTGTTCATACGATGTCGCTCGCTCACGTTATCAATGACATACTCATGGCGCTGTTCTTTTTGTCGGTTGGCCTCGAGATTAAATACGAGATGGCAGTCGGGGAGCTTCATGATGTTCGTGCGGCATTGCTTCCCATTTTTGCTGCATGTGGCGGTGTACTTGTTCCAATTGTAATTTATCTTGCGTTTAATGCAGGTAGTGGAGAAGCCGCTAATGGATGGGGCGTTCCAACAGCAACTGATATCGCATTTGCACTGGGCATACTTGCTCTGCTGGGTAGCCGTGTCCCGAGTGGAATCAAGGTATTCTTGAGCACCTTAGCGGTGGCAGACGATATCATCGCCATCCTTGTTATTGCAATTTTCTATGGGGAAAGCCCCGATATTGGTTGGCTGTGTGCGGCTGCTGCTGTTGTAGCCATACTCGTTTTGTGTAACAAAAATCATGTGTATGCACTTGTTCCGTACCTGCTCCTTGGTGCGTTGCTTTGGTATTGTGTATTTATGTCAGGTATCCACTCCACGATTGCTGGTGTGCTGCTCGCGTTTACGATTCCTACGGGATCAAGCGTGAATCCTCATGGATTTACCCATTGGGGTGGAGCTCAAGTATCTCATGCTCATGAGGCATACGAGCCTGGTCAGCCCGTATTGGGTCAGCAGGATTACTTGGCAACGGTCGCTCATCTTTCTCGCGTTGCACGCCAAGTGGTCCCTCCTGCAGTTCGGCTTGATCATGCACTCTCGCCATGGGTTTCATTTTTAATATTACCGGTATTTGCTCTTACTAATGCCGACGTGAGCCTTGGGGCGACATCATTTGAAACAGTAATCGAAAGCCCGGTGTTCCTTGGCGTGTTGCTTGGCCTTTTACTGGGTAAGCCGATTGGCATTATGGCATTCAGTGCATTCATCATTAAGATACATGCGGCAGAGCTTCCTAAGGGTGCAAATTGGATGCATATGTTCGGAGCATCGGTGCTGGGTGGCGTCGGTTTCACTATGGCGATTTTCGTAGCGAACCTTGCCTTTGCGGATGCCTCGCTGATTATGACTGCAAAGGTGGGCATTCTTTGCGCATCGACGATCGCTGGTGTGATCGGATTTCTTATTCTGTTCTTCCAGGCGCGTCGGACTTCATCAAAAGAGGGTACTGATGGTACAGGGAGTGCTGCTGTAGAGGGCGACACTAACGATGCAATCGCAGAGCCAGAACGCGGCGCCGATGGTACTAGCGCAGCTGTTGGGCATGGTGATGATGCTGGCGTGGAGAAACAATTGCAATAACGGACAGTAAAGGGCGCCTTCCCATGGCTATGCCAACCATTAAGTCATACACGGATGAGATAGCAAAGGGCGGGTTTCATGGTAGATGCGTTCTCTACGGGTGACGAATATGCTACTTGCAAGGTAGCTGGGCCCCGCATCAATAATGAGCATGTCAATTGTATGACGGATGTAGCATAAATGTGGCGGAAGCAAGATAAACGAAATGGAATGTAGCGTAAGCATAACCAGGACAAGGCAAACGTAGCGATATGCGCTTGCGTTGACGAATATAGGCTGAATGAAACGCTATTGTAACGGGGATATGCTGCCTGCGTGGCTGATGTGTAGCGGATACGTGACGGATGTGCGACGCGGACTACTGTGGAGAACCCGCTACGTGACGGATGTGCGACGCGCTGGCGAGCAAATGCCGAAACGCGAGATTTTT
>DIDE01000126.1 GCA_002417975.1 Eggerthellaceae bacterium UBA5808 | reverse complement strand
TAATCGCGTACGCCCGCATAGTCCATATCGTCGGTAACGATTGGCTGCGACTGTTTTTGACTTTCCTTTTTAGAAATTGCAAATTCCGCCAATTTCCGTAACGGGTACCTATGCGGAGCAATTGCAATGACATACGTTTTTTGACATCTGTTCGTGCTATAAAACAAGCAAAGTGGATCATAAACGCGTAGCGACTCGAGGCGTACCTCGCAGGTTCCGATATGATTAAACGCCACATCAAAGCCATAGTCGAGTTCCTCACGCGGAGCCAAGGCTAAGCATACATGCATATGAGAATCGGTTGCACCTGTTACATTCGTTAGAGTAAAAACAACCTCAACGCGCGCGAGTGGCAATCGCGAGTGATTGACAAAATGAACCTTAAACGGGAGGACATCTCCGCGCTCACATGAGTAGGCACGTTCCGCATCATCGACGGTAACAGCATGGCGCACACAAAGTATATAGATCAATGCAGCAATAATGCCCGCCACGACCATGATGAGCGGTGCATAGCCAATAACATCATTAACAAATACACAGCATATAACACCACTCGCGAGAGCAAGCGCCACAATTAGGCAGCGTACTATGACACTCGAAGCACGTAATGTGGATGTCTTTGTTTCGCTCATCTATTGAAGCGCCTTCTGATTGGTTGCCATGATCCACGCGAACAAAGGAACCATAAGAACATTAACGATAACGGTCATCGGCACACCCGTGCTTACAAACTGGATCATTGCAGAAATGTCACTGCAAACCAAAATGATAATCATGCCGATAAGTACGCTACCAATAAATTGTTTGCGAAATTCGACACCAAATATTGCGCGAGACAAAAAGGGTGTTACTAACGAGAGCATCGCCACATCGCCGACTTCGCTTTGCGCAGCAAGGATCATGACCGAGCCGCAAGCAAGCGCTAAAATACGTATGCTCGATGGATTTACCCCACCAAGCTTTATATCGGTATCCGAAAAAGCTAAAAGGTTCAACTGATAGCGACGTGCTATTAAAGGAATTATGGTCACAATAGCAGTCACGACCAAAACCATTATCGCAAGCGGTGTCTTATTCAAACTAGTAGTCAGCACAATTTGGTCATAGACCTTGCCAAGATCACCTTTGAGAGCCGTTGCAGACAAAAATGTTAGAAAAATACCGATCACTTCGGAAAACATTGCCCCGATCAGCATCATATTCAATAGATTAAAAGAACCCTTACCGGATCCGCCCGTCAATTTTCCTATTAACAAGACAATCGCAAGCGCAATAAGTCCACCTAGATATCCTAAAGCATAGATCACCGCTGGCATCTTTAAAATTGCACTCGAAAATATAAGGACAGCAATAATTTGTCCAAGTTTTACACCACTCGAAACGCCAAGCATCGTCGGCGAGGCAATGGCGTTTTTAAATACCATCTGAAACAGCATTCCCGAAACGGCAAGCAACATGCCGCACACAAGAACAATCCCAATGGTCTGAGCGCGACCTAGAACGTCGTGATAACACCCAACAGCATCAATGATTTGGTCTGACTGAGCAACATAGGGCAAGTTACACAGATGCCCAAAACCAAGATATATTGCCGTCCACAGCACGTTAGCTACATCGGCAGGAGAATAGTAGCGCATAAGCGGTGTGCCTGAATCATCATTGCCAAGCGAGAGCGACAGCAGAGAGACGATAACAATAACGACCGTGAGCGTAATCGTTTTTCTGCGCGTTATCTTTTTATCATCACGATAGAACGACGAAGTAGTTATTGCTGTATCCGCAATTTGACTCCCTGTCATTGTTTCATTCCCCTGCATGGCGTCCCCATCCCTGCTTTCCAAAGAACATAAAGATAAAGGCAGCAAAACCAATTAACGACATAAACATGCTTACATAGCTGCTTGCTTCTTGGCTGATAACCGATGAAGCATAATACGATACAAGCAAAACGATTGACCCACATAATGCCGAAGCAGGAACAAGATAGCGGAAATCAGCGCCAATCCACCGCCTAGTAATATGCGGAACAATGAATCCCAGGAAGGCAACGTTTCCGCAGATGGAAATAACAACTGCACTCATAAACGTGGTAACGCCAATCATGATATTGCTCGTACGATGAGGATCTACGCCCATCGATCGTGCCTCGTCCTCTCCAAAAGAGAGCACACCCAACTTTGACCTCATAGCGATTAGAATAAATAGACAAATTCCCACCGGTACCACAAGAAGACCAACATCTACAAACGAATGAATTTGAGTAAATGACTTTGCCGAAACCACTGTCGCAAGTTCCTCCTGTGCAATTGAACCCGTGGTCTCAAAATAGATATCGATAAGCGACGACACCGAAGACAGTGCAGTCGCAAGAATGCTGCCCGCAACAATAATCCATAAGCTGCTTGTATGCCCATGACCCGCGACACGCGCAATGAGAAGTACGACGGCTACAGCAGCAAAACTTCCCAGCAAAGCACATATCATACGTCCATACATCATCCAAACCCAATTAATAAACGTTAGATCGCCCATCATATACGCGATATCAGATATAGGTAAATGAGAAACGCTTATCATTGTTCCTTGCAGCAATAGGACAAATACCGTCATACCTAACGTTGCGCCTTGATCAACGCCAAGCGTTGTCGGTGATGCCAAATCGTTTTTTAATGCCCCTTGATACACTGCACCGGTAAGACCAAACGCTGCACCCGCAATTGCCACACACAAATAGCGAGACACAATTCCCACCTCTGATCCTGACGATCCAGGATCGGCAAACATTGCAATAAGGTCGTGAACGTTGCTCATCACCATATGATTAAGGGAGCCAATACTAATCACGATACGCTGCTCGAACAGACCATAAGGCAAAATAATTACCAGGGGGATAAGCACAATGAGTACAAGGATCAAAACAATCAGCGCACGCTTGCGCTTGTCCATCCCATGCTGTTCACGCATTTGATCGGCGTATACGTTCACCTCATCGTGCCGACGAAACCCCGATGGCACAGCATTGACATCCATCGATGTATCACGGCCAAATCCGCTACGTCCTGGCATCGAAGGCATACCAGCAGTACGCGCATTTTCATCTGTAGCAGCACTCATATTCGATACGGCGCTCGCCCCCGGCACACTTGTTGCAAGTGGCGACACATCCATATCAAGCGGACTACCTGTATGTTGTACACGCGAACTTGATCGCTTGCTTGTGCCAAATGCTGTGTCCATACCTGGCACGCTCGTTGCACCTGATGCTTTATTCATACCGGGAACGTTTGTAGAAGAAAACGTATTCGTTCCCGATGTACTCACAGAATTCGGTACACCATTCGAGTCCGCTTGGCCATGCGTATTCGTATGACCGTCCCTGTGGAAAAACGACACGATTATTTAACCTTCCCGCTCTGGCTGCCCGCAAGTATATCGTTAACCTGATCATCGGAAAGATCATAGCGATAACACGTCTTATAAAAGTCTTTAATATCTGTATTCAATTGCGATTGGCTTTCTGCCGAGCAATCCATGACATTGGCAACCCATGCAGATTCGAGTACTGATTCCGGTGACCCATCAATCCACGACCCGCAAAGACCACAAGGGTTAACAAGTATTTTGTCGGCAATTGTATCGGAGCTTGCCCCCGCCAATGTACTCATCTGGCCACTATTGCACCGTCCAATATCGCAATAGAGCGGTTGAGATGCACAGATTTTTCCGACAAACGTTTGCCCACCAGACGTTGTCGCAACGGGATACGGATAATACAATCCACCTTCGTGCGATGCATCGGAGACAAACGAATCTTTCATATCTTGATTTGCAACAATAAGATTAGGGAACGAATCGCTTCCAAACCCATCCTTTTTAGATGAAATATCGTCTCTCCCCGATCCCGAAAGCGTTGAGAGTAGATGCACAGCACCACCACTGCGATCAAGCGTGATACCTGGATTGACCGACCATGCATTAGGATCGAGTTCGTTATACCCAAACTGCCAGACAACAACCGCCTTATTCGTCTGATTCATTGTCCACGTCTCAGCCGCAGCTGCAGTGTTTACCAAACCGCCAACGCCCATATAGTACGAAGCAGGGCTCGACTGCCATCCAGCAGTCGCTAGCCCAACACCATTATGTGCCTGCACGGTATATCCATTCCAAGATCCGTTATAGATGCATGATGTATTCCAGTCATCTATAAGCAACGTGCATTTGGAATCGCCTGATGCAACAGAATCGTCCGCTTCATCGTCGAGTACTTGATCATCGTAGGCACTATAACCGCCGTTTGCTTGTTCGATCCGTTGTATTACCTTGTCATGAAGTGTTTCATAATTCTGGGCAATCGTTTGAGGATCAATGCCCGACGCCTTAGCTGTGCTTCCCTCAAGCGCTTGCGCAAGGTACGAAATGGTGCAAGAAATATTGTAGTCCGTGCCCATATGCACCTGCACAATGCTGATTCCTGCATCAGAAAGTTGCTCGGTTTGCGCGTCAGTAAAGCCCGCATCGGTATCGGTGATAAGCACCGCGTCTGGATGCAACGCAATAAGCGCCGCAACATCAGCCTGTGTGGAACTCTGAATACGTTTGCTACTCTGCGCAGTGTCATTCCATACGCACTGAACGCCACTCGCACCCTCAGACCCAAACACTGCCTGAAAGCCACCGTCAACACCGTCAACTCCATTAATCAGATCTGCGTTTGCTCCCACCAAAGCTCCGCCACCAGTAAGCATGTCAACGGTTACCGCAACAGAACCGTATGCTGCCACAGTCGAAAGCTTGGGGATATCGTACTGAGACGAACTGTTGTAGGATTTCTTCGGTTTGTCCTTGCCGCCCGATGCACCACCAGCATTTGTTCCACCACTGCCAGCATTACCAGGAGCATTAACGGGAACACTTCCTCCGCCGCCCGCACCTTGGCCTGCCCCCAGGTCTTTAAAATTATCAGAAGAATCAGATAACGTGGTACCATCAGCCGATACATTTTCGTCCGTATCGCCATTAAGACCCTGGTCTTCGCTTATTTCATCAGATGTTTGGTCGATTTGCTGCTGCGCATTATCATTCTCGGGAGCATCAGGATCGGCAATATACGTTACGTACCCTGTCGATTCGCAATCGTAATCCGCTGGATCAGCATAAAGAAATTGCGACGCAATAGACGACGGGTCGTTAGCCGATGAAGAATACAATGCTCGAGGAATGCAATTATTCGTTACTGATGTCGCTTCCTGCAACTGTGATTCAGGAAGTTGGTCAGTTATTGTGTCGCTATCCGCGTCGTATTTCCATACGAACTGATCAGTATTTGTTTCCTCAATATCCGCATCCTGATCGTAAACAATTTCCTTGATAACGTCGGTGTCCTTGCACCCCGTCATCGTACTTACAACGATGAGGGAGCTCAAAGCCACCATAGCCGCGAGTATAACGGTACCCATATGACCATAACGAGATACCGCTACAGCTGGCCGAAAACATGCAGGTTTATGCCAAGCCTTATTTATCGGTCGCATAAGCCAACCCATCGGGCATATCGTTTATAGTGATCGAATCCTCGATCTGCTGTTGCAACCACGCCTTACAATCTTTATTCCATTGAACGGTAGAAGCCTGCTTGCGCGCATATGAAAGCAGTGTAGACGGAACGCTACTTGTATCGGATAACGTCGTTGGAATATCAAACGTCTGGCCACAGAATAAGATGCCCTTTTCTCCGTCGCCAAACGTGTACATATCGCCATAAAGTTCATTTGCCTGCATCGATGTAAATACTGACGCTATATCGGATGATGATCCGTATTGGATGTCCCATCCAAGCGATCCGTCTGCGTTGTCTGTGCACGCTTTATCCGAATAGGTCTGTACATAGCTAGAAAAACCCGCACTATCGAGCGTTGATGATTGCGCTTCGAGCTGATCATATGCTGTGCTCAATGTTGACGTGCTCGTGTTCGAAATGCACTGCATATAATGAGCCGTTGTACCACCATAGTTCGACGTTAGGTACGACAGCGCCTGATCATCAGAAGCAGACGATTGCGAAACAGCATCTTTGTACACTGCTTCTTCTTTAAGACGATAAGCAATCGTATCCCAGAATGACCCCGCATCTATACCATAGGTATCAAGCATCTGATTCCATGTATCATCATCGTTGACGCCAAGCGCCTGCTTTTGCTGCGTAATAGCATCGTTGATCTGATCATCCGTAATGGTGATTCCATCGTTCGCTGCCTCATCAGCAATAATCGATTTCGCGGCAAGTTCATATATCGTCATGGTACGAAATACATCTGACGAGTAATTGCTCTGTTCAAGTGCTTGATTCCACGTATCATCATCTTCAAGCTGATTATGTTGACGATACGTATCAATATAATCCGATACATCATCTTCATAGATATTCGTTCCGTCAGTGAGTGTCGCGGCGATAGCGCGGGTCTCGGTATTCGATGATTGGCTGCAACCTGTCATGCTCAGGCAAACGCATATACTGCCTATAGCGAGTAAACAACAAAACGCTTTTTTTACCATAGCAATCACACTGCACGACATATTTGTATCATTGCACCCACGAGTACCACATACCTGTTTTACCACGCTGTCCACTACTTCCATAAATCGTTAAGTATCAATTGAGATGAATCAGATATCGCCGCTGTACCCCCGAGGATATAGCCCCCAGTAATAGAATCACGATACGGAGCAAGTGTCGCTACAAGCATTGACGCGCTTTCATCGGTTCCATCGACGAGCATCAATGGGGCATTCATCGATCCACACAGCGGAGACCCCGCAAGTGCATCAGGCCAATGTTCTTCGTCACCCGATGCAACGACCACCGATGACAGCGAAAAACCGTGCTGCAACTCATAGACTAGTATCTTTCTGTTCGTCTCATAGCGATCGATACCAGCAAGTCGCGTTACGGTCGAAGAAGAGCACGACGAACGTATACGCGATTCTTCATCTGAAGAAATTGCATTAGAACCACCAATGATAAGTACGTTAGAAAAGCCACTCAACGCTTTCATAGAGTTGCTATCAAGGCAACCATCGGTCGTTAAAAAGATTGGCGCCTTTTTGCCATAGGCCAGCGCTGACACCGAAAGTGCATCAGCAGGAGTAGTACCCGTTACCACAATTGCTGTGTCTCCCCAAGCATCCCCCGAAATGGTACTACCTGCAATTTTGCGGTAGATATCATAGGCTGTTTGAGCACGCGTATCTCCCGAAAAACGATCAATAGAACGAACACCATCAATCGATTTAATTTCGGCTTCCATCGCGGCAGGAACTACGTTATCGCCACCAACAATGATGATGTGCTTTGCACCCGTCTCCGCAATACGTGCGCGATCTTCGGATGAAAGCCATTTACCTGTTTCGGGATTACCTTGACGATCACCAGCAACTAAGCAAATCGAAGCACCCTTGACACCTGCTAACGCCGATGCCGTCAATCCATCAGGCCAATTAGCACCCGTTACAACAATAAGATAATCGCTCTTTTTCTTGGATGCAGACTGTAGCTCGGATTCGGTTTTTTCTACAATAAGCTGATCAGTCCCATAACGATCGGATGCGCCCATGCGGCTAAATGCCCCCGATGTTCCATACACGGTCATAGCCGAAATAGTACCGGTATAACGCGATGAACTTGGATGTGCTTCAACGCGATATGTTCCAGCTTTGGTAATAGCAGACACCGTTTCGCCAGTCGTAACATTGACGTATGAGAGTGTGTAATCTGTTCCCTCAGTAAGCACTGTTCCATCAGCAAGCGTCAACACCGCATTGGTTATACATCCATTCGACAGCGCCGCTTGCGTATAACTATCAGCAATTGACAGGCGTGCATTTGATAGATCATGAGCATCAACCGCATAGGCATAGGTCGAAGTACTCAGCGTAGCAGTACTCAAGGGCGTATCTTTGAACACCCAGGCACAATTTGTTCCACACGCAGGCACAGATCCTGAATAGATACTGTTTGCTACATTCCCCGAAGCTATATCTCCGTACGAAGTCTTCCACAAGATCTCCGCTGACCCTTTAAGCGTAATGGAAGCATCGTGTGCACCTGTTTTTGAAAATGTTGCCTGATCTGTTTGCGCATCCTCTTTTGATGCATAAAACGATACATTGTCATAAAAGTTGAGAGACGAAATAGGCAGCCCCATAAGCGTCTTATAATCGTCAGGATCTTCATAGGCAAATTCCAACTGTCTAAACGGCGTAGAGTGAAATACGATATTCTTGAGTGATGAACACCCTTCAAGCACATGGTCAACGTAGCCCCAGGTGTAGTAGTACATCGTTCCTAAGCACTCAATCGTCTTAAGATTGCTGCATCCGTAAAACAGGTAGTCAGACCATTCGCCTTCGACGCTATATTCATCTTGATAGGTATCCGTATTGTCAGCAATAGGCGGTATAACAATACTCGTCATAGCAGTACATCCTGCAAAGGCATATTCCTTGAGCCCCTTAGATAACCATGATCCAAGGCTCGCATGCGTCAAACTCGTCTGATTATAAAAGCAATGCGAGGGAATAGCCTGCACGCCTGATGGAAGATCAATTGTCTGTAGATGCGACGGAACAATTCCCGATGAACCATCTGATTTCTTTTCGGATTCATCGGCAAAGCAATACGAACCTATGCTCGTAAGTTTTGCATTGTCATCAAACGTGCACGTTGTCAGCGCATGAGCATTTTCAAACGCCCGATCACCTATAGACGTTACCGTCGCTGGTATATGAGCTGAACAAAGTTTTGAACCATAAAACGCATAAGCAGAAATACGCGTAACAGTATATGTTGTGCCTTCGCATGTTACGGTTGAAGGAATCGTCAATGCACGTGCATCGTTAGCGTCGACCGCGCACGTCCGACCATCGCCGACCGTAACTGACGGTGTTGCTCCATCAGTGCCTGTCGCGTTGGTGATTACATACGTAACGCCATCAGACGTGAACGAACTTCCTTTAAGCGCTGCCGTCCCCGTCAAAACATTCGATTCGACAGATTCACTAGCTAGCGCAGTATCCGATATTGCATCTGGCACGATGACTGACTGAGTAGACGACACGGGCGCAGACGGTTCATCCGCCCACGCCGTGTTGCCCATACAAAGACAAACTATTGCACATACCGCTATAGTGCAGTATGAAATATATGGTATATATCGTCTTCTATCCGTTTGCATCAAGCGTTATGCCTTCGTAAGAACGGCATTGATCTGCTGTTCTACATTGCTTGAAAGTACATTTGTTCCGCCCAATAGATACAGCGTATAGATATTGCTCTGGTTCGTCTTAATCACACTGTTAATTGCAGATGTGTCTGTATCATCAGCAAGTAAAAGCACCGATGAATTACGCCCGCACAATGCTGCACCCGTTAGAGCATCAGGGAAATCTTGACCCGTTGCAACAGCTGCATTATCAATCGTGGCAAGACGATGAGCAATCAGATAACTTGCGATCTTGCTCGAAGTATCGTAGCGGTTATCACCGGCAATACGAGTAACTGATGCTCCTCCTACTTGCTGTTCAACATCGCTCGATACCACGTTGGTGCCACCAAGAATAATCAGATGGCTATATCCACCACGTGCAATAGCATTGACAGTAGCTGCATCGAGCGTGCCATCTTCCTGCGCAAAGTACATCGGCACACCGTATGAATAAGCATATGGCGAGATTGACAGCGCATCAGCAAACTTTTCTCCTGTTGCGATAATAGCCGTATCACTTGGGCTAACCGCTGCAGCCGCATCCGCAACCTTAATTGCCGTTGCTCGACGATCTTCACCGCTAATCCGTTCTACAGAAACATTTGCTCCCGCAGACGTCTTAAGCGCTTGCAACTGATTTTCGACATCACTCGAAACCGCCGCTTCACCACCAATCAAGTACACCTTTGAGGCGCCAAGACGGGCAATAGTTGCTTTTGTTTGATCGCTTAATGTTTGCGAATCGGTAATCAAAATTGGAGCGTTGTTAACACCGGCAAGCGATGATGCCGAAAGAGCATCAGCAAAACTTGTCGAACTGGTAAGTACAACAGTATCGGCAGAATCAAATCCCGTAGCATCGATCTGTTCCATCGTGTCAAAGCGTGTGTCGCCTGCAAGACGTGTTACATTCGGATGATTGCTTTCGTAGCTTTTTACCAGCGTGCTCGAAGCCTCAAGCTCGGGATCGGCTGCAACAATTGCATCCTTGTTCTGCAGGTAGTACGCCATGCCTTGGTCAAACTTAGCATCGATGTCACTAGCATTATAGCTACTCAGATCTTGCAAGCTTTGTCCATCAGGCATCGAGAGCGTATCGCCAAGGTTGAGCGTGAGCGCTTGCTGTAATGCATCGCCCTTAAGATGGTAGAACGTCTCATAAAAATATGCCGTCATATCAACCGAATTAAGCAACTCAGGGTAGATGAATGCATTTGTCCATGCATAAATCTGAACAGCACCGGCAAGACTACGGTATCCAGATCCCATGACCAAGTTGCCGTTTGTCGTATAGATCTTTCGTTGTGCCTGATCCGTATAGCCGTTCTTAGTAAAGAGATCTTTCAGGCGCGTTGCTTGGACAGAAGCAGATACGTCGTTGCTATTCGAGCTTGCAATTTGATCAGAGTTGCCATAATTGTCAGGTTCAACCATAACGATAACGTCGGCAGACGCGGCTTCCTCAGGAGTAATTTCGACCATTGCATGACCCATGAATCCTTGATTCTTCCCCGCACCAGCACGACCCATGATGGGGTTATCAACAACGCCCATCGATCCCTGCGAAGTATAATCTGCATATGAATTGCAAGAGTTAGGATCACGCACATCGTATGCAGTAATCTTACCGTCTTCTGTTACCTCATCAACATAGATAACCTTTTTCTTATTGACGGTTCCATCAGCAATCTTGCTTTGAATATAATATTCCGTTGCACGAATAAATTCCTCGTACTTATTAGCTGTTACCGTCGGATCTTCGCTATAGCGATTGACGAGATTGACTCCTTGCGATTGAGCAAGATTAATGGTGTCGTTGGTAGTCTGTGCAACGTTATGAACGGAATTGATTTCCGAATTCATGCCCTGACCTTCACGATAGGCAACCATCGGATTGTAATCAGTATCACCAACATACGTTGCGCTTTTTGCCTTGTAGTATTCCGAATCAGCCGTAAACCCGTTGATCGTCTGAACACCTTGCGTCAGCGTTCCTAAATCTGAATCATCATCGGGATACAAAATATCAGGACGATATTTAAGGAACGAATTAGTACCCGTGCCCGAAACCTCACTAAAAGGGCTCTTCGAGGTATCGGCTGCCTCGGTGCTCTTCAACGATGCGTCCATACCGTTTGCGTCAAGATAGGTGTTATAAAACAGATTCCACAGATAGGGATCAGGATTCTGATTCGCTTCCGATCCATACACGCCAAATAATGGGTTCAACGTGTAGTAAGACGCAGAGGACGGATCAGTCGTGTTCATATCGGAAAGTTTACGATAGAACGCAACCGTATTATTAACGCCACAAAATTCCAGTGGCTCCTCGTCGGAAAACGTCATAGCAGCATTCACATAGCGACACGTTTTTCCATCTTGCTGGAACGTCGTCGACAATGGTTGCGTCGGTGGAGTCCACGCAACCGCATTATCTGCATAGGCGCCCGTTACACAAATACCACCTATGCAGAGCCCTATGACGAGCATGCCAGCAAAGCATGCTCCAAGCCGAATGGCTCGTTTATTCATTGATGTCCTCTTCCCTTAATGAAGCAATGCATAAAAATGCATGAATATACATTCTCTCAACTCATACAGCTTTTTGCATTCTCCTTGTATTCTTTACGTAGATTGTTCTATAATCACTCTATTCTCAGATATGCATAATATATACAACAATGTTGCTTATCAGTCAAGATTGCAAGGATGAATCAGGTACCTCCTGACATGACGTTTTTATTGCGTCAATCAGCATACGGACCTGAAGAAAAGGGGATCTATGAGCTTTGCAAAGCGCATGTCGATAGGGTGTATCCTACTCGGCATCTGCCTCTGTGCACTATGCTTCTGCGCCACGCCGGCTGCTTTCGCCTATGAAACGAGCGGTAAATGTGGCGATAATATTACCTGGTCATATGACGCATCAAGTCAAACGCTAACGCTTGCCGGAAGCGGAGAAACCAATACGAACTATTCCAGCAGCGATTCGACACGCTGGAAACGCACTCGTACCCCATGGGTAATTGATGATTGGGCAAAAGACGTCAAGACAATCAATGTTGGTGAAGGAATTACTGCCCTTCATGACTACGTATTCTACGGTTGCACAACCGCAACAACGATTTCGCTTCCTACGACGCTCACCGAAATTGGACGCTCAACATTTGAGAGCTGCAAGGCAGTCAAGGATCTCGATTTCTCTAAGACGCACCTTGTTACAACAAGTTACTATCCCTTCGACGGATGCGAAGCACTCGAGTCAGTTGAGTTGCCTGAAGGTATTACGTCACTTGCCTACGGGTTTTATAACAACACTGCATCACTTAAGACCGTTAATTGGCCGTCGACACTAACCGAGCTAGGCGGCGGCATGTTCTGGCAATCAGGCATTACCGAAATGGAAATTCCTGCAACGATCACTAAAATGGATCGCGATACGTTCGAACAATGCCCCAACCTTACATCCGTTAAGATTGACGCCCAGGTAAGCGTTATGGGGCGCGTCGACAAACAGGGGAACATCACCTCCGATGCAACCTTCTCTGATTGCCCTAAGCTCAAATCAGTCACACTTCCATCGACACTAACCGCTATCGGGCCTTCATGCTTTTCTGATTGTCCGTCACTTGAGTCAATCTCGCTCGCATCGACTCAAGTCAAGTCAATTGGTGGTGCTGCATTCGAAAATTGCACCGCTCTTTCATCGATCGATTGGGATAGCGCCTGCACATCAATCGGACTCAATGCATTCAGAAATTGCTCTTCACTTACGAATATAGTGCTTCCCAGCAGCATCACATCAATCGGAATGAACGCCTATCAAGGATGCGAGAACCTTCGTAGCATCGTTATCCCCGCAACAACTACTTCGGTTGAACCTCACGCATTTGATGCAATTGCTCCACTGAGCACGGTGTACGTTGTTGGTGAAGATCTTTATACGTCAATGATTGCCTATCCTTCGTTATACGTTGATACCGATCGCACTGAAATCGTATACGGAAAAAAGTCCTTTACACCAACCGTCGAAATGGGCAGTTGGACTGTCGGCGAACATGCGAGTACCCCGCACATATCAGGCAACGAAAGTAATGGCAAGGTG
Source organism: Eggerthellaceae bacterium UBA5808 (assembly GCA_002417975.1). Taxonomy (GTDB): domain Bacteria; phylum Actinomycetota; class Coriobacteriia; order Coriobacteriales; family Eggerthellaceae; genus UBA5808. The sequence goes on along the minus strand of DIDE01000126.1, from coordinate 10,644 downwards.
AGCTATGAGTACTTTAGCGATGAAGCCCTTACCAAGAAAATTTCGCTTGATACAGCAACCGCTGGTACGTATTACGTCAAAGCAACTATCGCCGAGACTGATACCTATCAATCAGAAACCGCAACAAGCTCGTTTATGATCGTTCAGCCAAGTGGACAACTAGTAAATACGTTTGCCGGCAATGATCGCTACAGCACGATGCGCGCAATTATCAGCGCTTCCCTTAATCGCTCAGATGTTGCCCCATCGGGAGCAATCGTTGTAACGGGCGAAACGTATGCTGATGCGCTGACCGCTGCAGGCCTCTCTAAGATACTTAACTACCCTATCGTGACTACACGTTCGCAATACGTTGATCCAGAGACCACAGCAGCACTTGAAACTCTGAGTGAAGCTCATGGCGCTAAGCTCGACCTTATTGTTCTTGGTGGCACCAATGCCATTTCCGATGACACAGTGAGCGTTCTTGCAAATTATGACAGCGATGGCACCGTTACTCGCCTGTCAGGCGACACACGCTATCAAACTGCAGAAGCAGTATATGATTACGGCACAACGCACGGCGGATGGGGTTCTAACCCAGCTATTGTGGCAACGGGCGTCGACTTCCCCGATGCTTTGAGTGCATCTGCATATGCCGCAGCAAAGGGTGCACCTATTCTTTTGACTGATGGACAAACCACCGACAACGCTGTCCTTAACGATGTCGCAACACAAAAATCAGCCATAGTACTCGGTGGAGAAAACGTCATCTCAGCAGACGCCTATACTACAATTGCTAGTCACGCGAGCACATCGTGCCAGCGTATTGCCGGCAGTGATCGCTACGAGACAAGCGCTCTGTTTATCAAATGGGAATGCGCACAGGGTATGACCGTTGACGGTATGGGATTTGCAACGGGCACGAACTTCCCTGATGCACTCACTGCTTCTTATTACCTTGGACTCAAGAACGCCGTCGTCGACCTTGTTCCTGATTCAACGTATGCTGATCCGTCGTCATACTTCAGCCGTCTTAAGAGTGACGAAGCTGGAGCATCGATTACGTCAATCAATGTATTCGGCGGTACAAATGTTATTGATGAGAGCACGCGTTCACAGCTGACCGAAGCACTGAATTGGTCAAACCCACAGCTCTTCGATCGCACGATCTAGCTGCAATGCACGTGAAGAAGGCCAGGAAGATTAATTCCTGGCCTTCTTTGTATCTATGAGATGATTCCTAATAAACCCGACTTCTAGAGCATCTGCCTTATAAGCCCACAGCCTTTACGAACGCTCAGCAGGTTTGTCGATCGTAAACCATGACATATCGTTTGCATGAACCATTTCAAAATCCTTCACGCCCGTATCGCACAGTATGTCCCAAAAATTACGGAACCGATCACCAAAGCCGCGAACAAATATACGTCCACCAGGTTTAAGCACACGATAGCATTCCTCAAGCCCTTTCTGGGGATTATGCCACCCACAAATCGATTGCGTACTCATCACATAATCAAACGTATTGCCTTCAAAAGGCAGCGCTTGAGCATCGGCTTGCTGCGTCGACACGCGATCCTGCAAACCACAGTCCTTTGCACTCTCGCTCGCATAGGCAACGTTATCGTCATTAATGTCGGTGCACATAAAGTGCAAATCACTTGTAACAGCCATGCACATATCGAGCCCTGCGCCGCCACATCCAACATCGAGTAACGTACCTTGCTTCGCACCCAAGATGGAAAGAACGCGCTGCGCATACGGCAATATCTGAGCAAGCCAGTTTTCATCATGACGCGAAAGAAACAGCGATGGATCAAATCGATATGCAACCTGGTCGAGCGGCATTGGCTGCGGCACATGGATAATGTCAGTCACGGTCGCCATCCCCTATTTCCACAGCGTAATCCATGACATATTCTTATTGCGCGTCATCGCAAATTCTTTGATTCCCGTATCGCACAGTATGTCCCAAAAATTGCTATAGCGGTTACCGTCAAATCCACGAATGAAAATCTTTCCGCCCGGCTTAAGCACACGATAGAGTTCCTCTATGCCCTTCTGGGGATTATGCCAAAAGCCAATTGAAGCCGTACTCATCACTGCATCAAATGTATTGTCTTCAAAAGGCAAATCCTGAGAATCAGCCTGCAGCACGCTTACACGATCAGCTAAATAGAAATCGAGTACATCACGCTTTGTTCCCTCAACACAGCGAGGGGAAATATCGACACATACAAAATTGAGATTAGTGATCTGAGCAAGGCCAATATCGAGCCAACCGCCACCACATCCAACATCAAGTAGCGTTCCCTCGTTTATGCCCAGGATATCGCTTATGCTTTGTGCATCGGGTACGATACGCTCCATGATCCAACGGGAGCGATCATTCCGAATCTCGGAGAGATCTTGACTTAACTTTTTGTCCTTTGTATTCGCTGCATTCTTTTTAGTCATTATTTCTCTCCTTTCTTAGATTCCTTTTTGCAGATTTCAATCCACATATCATCTTGTTCGTTATGAACCGAAAAATACTCAATCTCGCTCTGCTTGAGCATGCCAAAATAGTCGCGATACGAATCCCATGAGATATCTGATACGAAAATTTTTCCGCCAGGCTTAACTACGCGGTAGCATTCCTCAAGTCCTTTTTGAGCATTATGCCAATAGCCAATGCTCGAAGTGCTGATCACATAATCGACCGTATTATCTTTAAGAGGAATTTCCTGTTCACTGCCGCAAATGACCTGTGCTCGAGACCCATAGCCAAATGCTTTCATATTCTCTTCTGCAGCCTTAGCAGCTTTATGAGCCGGGTCAAGAAGGATAAAATCAAGGTCCTTGTTTTGAGCGAGCGCAATATCAATGTATGCGCCACCACAGCCTGCGTCGAGTACCGTCCCCTTCTTTATACCTATAGTGCGTTTAATCAATGCCGCTTCATGATCCATCGATGCAACGCATTCAGCAATGCGATCCTTTGGCGTCGTCTTCGTCAGCTCAGACAACGGCTTTTTCTCTGTTGAAGCAATCGTTTTTCCGCTCACGCTTATAGATCCTTTCCCTCATTTTGAATCGCATGTATGCTGCGCTTTTTAGTGCTACAACTCATGCAATTCCCCTTTGACTTCCTTCTCAATCCTTAGTCAATATGGCGCAGTGTTTTCGCACGTGCCGCACGGGAATAGCTGCAAACCACAGCACCAAGAATTCGGTACCTATGAAAAACAACAAACGGTGATGGGGAATATTCCCTATCACCGTTGCACTGTTGATCCTTCTTTAGGTCAATCCCTCGATTACGCCTCAAAGTCCTCTTCAACAATAGCGGCTTTAAGTGCAGCCACGTTCGTCTTAGCAGGGTCAAACGTCGCCTTCGCACTATCGGTAGATGCATCAGCGCTTGCATCAGAAACACCGTCAACGGCCTTCAAGGCACGCTCAACACGACCGGAGCATCCGCCGCACATCATTCCCTGTACATCAAGTGTTACTGTTTCCATTTCATTCCCTTTCGTGTATATGCATCTAACCCTCATTAGATGTTGTTGCTTATTTTATACGTATGGATGAATATAGTCTACTTAGAATATTCTTATTTCGCTATAACGCAAGAGTTTTAATCGCCTACATCATCATCCATACGTTGACTAAAACGCTTTTATATAAAGCATGTCTTTTTGTAGCCCTTGGACATCCAAACCCTCGCCCGAGCCAACCCTGAGACTGCTACAAATCTGCTACGCAGCGGAAAGCGTGTCTGGATCCTCTCCAGCATCAACAACAGCCATAAGCTGCTGCCAACCAGCAGGATCTCGATAGCAGTACCACACACCATCTTGGTCGGGATCATTGTCCCCGTCCGACGGTCCAGTACAGCTATAAACATCAACGCCGGAAGAAGCAAAATCGAGCATGAATGGCATAAAGTCCATAAGGTCAATATCTGTCTTACTTTCCTTCATTGCATGAACAATACATGGCGACAAATTATAGGCTGGCTGCTGAATGATCTTTTCAATAATCGCCTCACCTAATTGGCGCACATCCTGTTGACGATGCATATCCTGATCTTCAACAAACTCATGACGAGCGCGAGAAAAGATCTGCGCTTGTTGTCCATTAATAGTTTGTCTACCAGGTTGTAAGGTAACGGTCGTATTTGTGAGCGCATCTTCGTATGACAATGTTTGAGGGACATCGACTTCAACGCCGCCGATGCCATCAACAATATCCTCGAGATTCGAGAAATTGACTTCAACATAATGAGAAATCGATACGCCCGTTAGATCTTCTACTGCGTTGATCGTCGATGACACACCGCCGCGGTTGAGCGACTCATTCAGCTTATGCTGCTGTCCATCAGGGCCAATCCATGGTGTATCGCGCGGAATCGTTACAAACGTCAGTTGATTGTTAGCGCGGTCGACACGTACAAGGATCATAACGTCTGAACGTTGCTGATTTCCCGATTCGGCTTCATCATCAGATGTTCCCGATCCTTCGCGCCAATCCGACCCAATCACCAGCACATAAAAGGGTTCAGTGTATTCGGTTGGCGTAAGCGTTTCGTCGAGTTCCGCTTTTTTATCTTGGTCAAACGCCATAGACTTCTGTGTCTGCGCAAAGCACGATCCCACATACACACAGAGCCCAATCAAAATCGCCAGCAAAATGATCATGATAATAAGTGCAATATGCCATCCACGATGGGAATGCTTGCCCTTTTTGTTGGAATCCTTTTTTGCTGATGCTACTTGCGCATTACTATTGTTCTGCTGAGCTGATCGGGGGTCATTAGATGCGAGCATTGCCTGCTCAGCAATCGAAAGATGATCTGTAGGTGCAACCGCTCCATGCTGTGACTCGGCGGTTGGCGTTGCGTCAATATGTTGTTCCCCAGTGGCAGATGCTGCATTAATGTGTTGCTCCCCAGCGGCAGGTGCTGTGCTCGTATGCTGCTCTCCAACGACAGACGCTGTACCAGCCTGCTGTTTCTCAACGACAGATGCGGTACCAATGTGCTCACCAGCAGCAGGCGCTGTACCAATATGCTGCTCGCCAGCAGCAGGCGTCGCTGTCACATCATCACGATGAATAGCTTCCGCTCCGTGATCTGCTTCAATGTCACTACGTTGCTGCATAGATGCAGCTTCATCCTTTATAGATGTATTCGTATCCTGAACTACATCAACGCCATTCGATGATGCCACTTGGTATTCGTCTGCCGGCACCAGTAAGTAGTGCACAGAAGGTTGCGCGTTAATAGGCTCTGGGCGCGCATCAAAACTATCAGCTTTTGTTGGCTGTTCCGTTGTTGACTGTTGCTCTACCGTTGGCTGCTCTGGCTCCTGGCGAACCGCAGTTTGGGTATCTTGCGGCTCACGACAATCCATAGCCTGAGCACTTTGCGATTCAGAACAGGCTGCAGACTGCGCGGCATTTGTGGCCTGCGCAATCTTCGCTTCTTTCGCGACCTCTGCAACGACCGAATCTGTCCTATTCGCTCGATCATCAACAGGTGCTACATCATCTGATTCATGGTGCTTTTTACCATGCTTCTTCTTATGCTTTCCCTGTTTCTTCTTGCCCTTATGATCATCAGGGGAATCGTGCTTTTTCCCTTTTTTATGGTCAGAATGCGTTTCTGTATGCAGTTCCGCCTGCGCTCCTGTATGCGGCTCCGCCTTGTTAACATCTTCTTTTGCCTGATCACTATCAACATGCGGGTTTATATCAGATTGAGCAACCTCAGAAGATTCCTTTGCCTGCTTAAGAGACGATTCTTCGCCCAAAGACGCTCCGTCATGCGGGTCGAGGGCATCCTCAACTTCAACTTCACTCTCACACGTCTTATCGTCAGGCAGAAAATCCTTATTCACTACTTGAGGTAAATGCAGATCATTGGGATGTTCCGCTTCTGATGCAGGCTTCATCGCAACAACGGGATGAATCGAGCCCGTTGGATCGACATACACCATTTTCCCATCCTGAGCATTACTATGCGCAGGATCCGTTGACACCACTTTGTATATGTATCCCGGTTTAAGTGGACCCGTGTCGCTTGGTAAAAGCGTATCTCTATTCATCGGTTGTTCACTCATACTGTTCCTTGCCTTTGCACATGTACATATCCCCTCATGCCATCGTCTATTTCGCTATGCATTTGAGACGATGCATCTCTTTTATCTAATCCTTGTACGGATAGTTTCGTTTTCAAATGAGCATCTGATAACTCATCCGCTGATGCACATGACGACGTTCTAGCACGAACAATACGTCGCATACGTCGCGGAAGATACGTCACAAACCGGCCAATACGCCAAGACCGTGAACACTCAAATCGATGGATATGATCATTCGCACGCGTTAGATCGCGCTGACTATCGCGCAATTCTTGATACACATTGCGCGACGATTCGCACGCCACAGCTCGCATCTTCTCATCAAAAAGTGCATAGCGACAACGCAGCGCACTCAACGCACGATCGTTTCCGCCACCTTCAATATTTTCGTGGAACAGCCCAACGTCCTGTGTTCCATCAACATAGCTAAGGCTGGGATCTCCTACTGCAACCACCGATCTACCAGCCATTAGTCCCCAGGCCAGCAGCCAAATATCATCACATTGCTCGCACGCTTTATCAATGCTGTCACCTTGCAGCGCCTGCGCCGGCAACGCATACGGCGGATACAACGTCCCTGCTCCACTCGTCGCCATAAGATCGAAACGCGGCTCATTCATACAACAGCGTTGTTCCATGTCCCACTGTTTATAGGGAGCGAGTTCGCCATCAATAAATGTCATACGATGCGAACGCGACGCAATAATCGATGATGGATAGCGACGATGCGCCTCGAGCAATCGACTTATCGTCTGCGCATCGTACGTCAGATCATCATCAAATGTCATCACGATTGATTCTGGGTGAGCTTTCATCGTCCATAGGTATTTATCATGCGACCCATACGAACACGGGCTCCAACACAACGTAAGAGAACCATCGTGGACAAGATCCATCACATCATCGGGAATCTGGCATCGACCAGCAAGATCTTGCCCTGGACGTGCAAACTCCGATTCCGAGACCCACAGTTCAACGCAATCAGGCTGACGCTGCTGATTGAGAAGAGAGATAAGCGTTGGACGAATCGTCCGTATGCGGGCGGGATACGTCGTCAGCGAAGCTATGATCCGATGCGAATCCATGCGTACGATTCTTTTGACCTATTCTCTTCGTTCGAAAATATACTTGTATACGAATAGTATACCTAATTCAAACGATATGCGGAATATTCTTTCGTTTCATACGTCGATCTCGCACGCACATAAGCACACAAAGCGCTACTGATAGAACCGTTACACAACATCCCGTGCGCAGATAGGGTGTCTCGTAGTGGAAGACAACCATATGTTCTCCTGCGCTCACATCAATCGCCATAAATGCGGTGTTGGCACGTTTAATTTCAACAGGTGATCCGTCAACCGTTGCGCTCCACCCCGATGAATACGGCACCGATACATACATCAGCGAATCGTTCGTATAATCGACTGACCCCGTCATGCAATTCGTACCAAGTTGCATATCAACGGGTTGTTGCGCAAGCGCATCAACATAATCGTTAAATGAATCCATCGGCTGACAAACAATTTGTAAATCATCCATGGAATACACGCCAGCTTTATCAAAGGTAATCGATACATGCCCTTGCGCCTGGTCACTCATGCCTAGATTAACTAACCAGGTATGCTTACCCGTATAAAAACTGCACCGGTCCGTATCTCCCGTAATTTCTTTAGGGGGTAGTGCATCAGAATCGATCATCAAATGATACGTTTTTGCATGGTCGTGTTTTCCGTCAGCAATTGCTAGGCGAACACGGTCTCCCAATCCTTCATCATCGCTTGCAAGATCAGACGGATCGTAATCATCAAAATTGAGCTCTTTAAAATAAGCGTACGTTTCGCTATTTGAAAGCCCATTAAAATCGAGCGTAACTTTTGCTCCCGCTTGCGTTACATCAAACGTTGATCCATCACATGACACCCCCGTATGATCAGCATCTTCGTCGACCGACCAAGGAATTGTTTCATCAGTCGATACAGGATCTATCTGTTCGACCGACGTATCATCGACGACACAACCTTGGAGCAGCGCTTGTTGCTTTTGCACAGGCGATAGCGAGGCATACGTGTCTGGATCAATCGCCGTCTTGTAGGTAAACGCAATCGGCAACGTATGATCGGACCCATAAAACGTATAGTCTTTACCATTTGCTGTCGCTGTATAGAGCGGACGCGTATACCCGTAAGGAAGGAATTGCGGCGCATTGCTACGAACCAAAAATGAATTCACGCCGCTGATCGCTTCAAGAGCGCTCCGCCCATCACTCCCGTAAAATTGATGACTCTGCAAATCGCTATCAGACGAAAGCGCAAGCTGGGTTCTAAAATCATCAACGTACTGATCGTAGATGCTTGAGTAGTAGTCAACACTCAACAATTGCAGCAATGAGCTGCTATTACGTTGCGTTAGCTCGCTCATCTTGTCATAACGATAAGGCGTAGCTACTCCACCATCTTTATTAGACGAGGCATCGGTCGAAACCTCAGCCTTCGTATTAGTAGCTGATGCATCATCAGAAGAATACGTTATGCTATCCGATTCGCTCGCCGTTGACGTTGCGAATGACGAAGCAGGTGTCAACGTCCCCTCCATGCGATCATACGCTTGGCCCCATGCAACAAGGACATCAACGTAGGGTTTTGTTTCCCCTTGTCCTTGAGGAGAAACAAGATAGCAAAAATTCTCGACGCCTACACCAACAACAATCAGCGCGACGATAAGACCATATCGACCGAAAGAACCTGGAAGCGGTAGTGATTTTTTGCGCTGATACATCACGAACAAAACGCCAAACGTTGCGCACCATAGTACGATCGTCGCAATGATCCATTCCTTGTTATGCCATACCGGCACAAGAAGTGCCATCCATACAGCAACCGCAATAACGATGCAGCCCGTCACGTTCCACTCACGGCGCGAAAGCTCAGCCATCTGTGGCACCACTTTTACAACAGCCCACGATACACAAAACGCTAAGCCGAACATCCACCGATCAGACGAATATGAAAAGCCATTGAGTACATGCCCAAAAAATGGAATACAGACACCGATGCCCAGTATAAGAATCGCCCAACGCAGCCCCCGCAACGTACGATTTGTCCGTAGGGAACGTGCACTCCAAAGCATAATCGTGCAAAGCGCTGCTAAAGGACCAACGGCAAGACCTCGTGGCGATGTTGCCCCTCCCACGAAGGTAAGCGGCATTAATAAATATTCTCCCAGCGTCTCGAGCGGAGCGACATACACGCCTGCCGTCAATCGACTCATGGATAGTACACAGCCAAGGATCGGCAGTAGCAGAACCGCTGCACAGCCGATACCGATACCCACATAGACAACAAAACGCCCTGCTAACCGTGCAAAATCACCAAGATTTTTCTCACGATCTGATGTTGCATACCGTATCAGGCAAAACATGAGCAAAAACAGACAGATCATGTAGGCAAAATAAAAATAGACGATGCACGTCAAAGCAATCGATACGATAAGTACGAGCGGCGATTTGCCTTTAAACACGCGATCGGCGCCCCATATAACAAGCGGGAGCAGGATCAATGCATTCGCAAAAAGCGGATGACGGTAGACGCCCCACGCTAAAGCAAACCCGCAAAAGGCGTAGCACAGCGCACCACATAAAACCGCACTATTTTTTGCATGACGGGACCTCATAAAAATCGAAAAGGTAATCCCTGCACAATAGAGGCGCGCAACGGCAAACACTTGAAATGCATATTCGGCATAATGTGATGGGCAAAGAGCCGAAAGTAAATTAAATGGATCACCAATCCATGAAGCAAGTGCGCAGATAATGTCCGACCCATACCCAAGTGAATAGTCCCACAAAGGAATCGTTCCCGACTCAAGCGCCGATCGAATCCATGAACCTATATAGACAAAAAACGTGTAATGCTGGTTAAGCCCATCGTCTTCCCAGATGAGTTCATGGCCAGTCGCAAAGACATACCAAAATGCAGCGATCGCGCATACAAGGAATGCAATAGTATAGGCACCGTAATAACGCGTTCTTTCCCGCCGGCACTCATGCGCGGAATGTGCCACTATCGATCGAGCCCCTTTCGCTCTTTGTGCGCAAACCGCTTAATAGCACGCGGCAATGCCGTTACACAACGGCCAATGCGCCATGAATGCGAGCGATGAAGCGCGTCAATGCGCGCCGCACTCCGATCAATTAATTCTTGACGGCTATTGCATTCTGCTTGCAATTCGTCCAAGCGTTTTTGCTGATCGGCAGTTGTTTTTTTCATAAGCTCACGCTCATCACGCAAGCACGCAGTCAACTTGTCGACTGTTTGCTTTGTTTCTTTAATCAATGTATCTTGCTGATCCAACGTATCCTGCAAATCAATAATGCGACACGTCTTTATGAATATTGGATAGCTGCATGTCATAAGCGCCTGATACTTTTTTGCAGTTGACTCATCATAGAAAAAGTCGGATTCACGTTGGTCAAAATCAACAAGAGGCTCAATGCGCTCACGTGTTGTTTTAATTGCCTTACGAGCCTGAACCTGCG
>DIDE01000103.1 GCA_002417975.1 Eggerthellaceae bacterium UBA5808 | reverse complement strand
AAGAGAGATCAATCAAGCGTCCGATTCGCGCTATGCATCTTGCTGAGATACTCGCATCCGAGTAAGCAGAAATTCCCATTAACGTTTCGCCGATCTACTGACCGACATCAGGAGTTCCAATGAAAATTTATTATGGTGAACAAACATCCTTAGAAGACAGAACAGCGGCGGTTCTATCAGATGATTTTAAACATCAAGCCATTGAGCGTGCTCAGGATATATTTTATAAAAAACGATTAGCTGCTGTGCAGTCAGCAGGTGATTGGGAGGGTATGAGAAAGGCTGGACGTACGATACGAGCCCACACAACACAGTATCTTGATTATTATGTCTCATCGTTTATCCGTAACGCTGAAAAAAACGGAGCACATGTATATGTAGCTTCAAAAGGTCAACAAGCCGTGCAGCATGTTCTCGATATCATCCAAAATAATGATGCACATTTGATTGTTAAATCTAAAAGCATGATGTCTGAAGAAATAGAACTCAATGAGGCAATTGAACATAAGGGCATACCTATTGTCGAAACTGATTGTGCGGAACATATTCTTCAGACAGCGCACGATAAGCCATCGCATATTGTTGTTCCAGCATTGCATTTAGATCGAACCGCCATTAGCAAGCTCTATCAACAGACAAGCGGCTATAAAGGATCAAATGAACCTGAACAAATTACTCATTTTTTACGAACGCATCTTCGTCCAATTTTTCTAAAAGCAGATATTGGTATAAGTGGATGTAATTTTGGCATAGCGTCCACGGGATCGGTAACGCTTGTCAGCAATGAGGGTAATGGTCGAATGGCAAATAGCGTTCCACCGATTCACATTGTTTTGGTTGGTATAGACAGGATTATCCCTGATCTGTATTCGCTTGATCTATTTACAAGCCTTCTTGTTCGAAGTGCGGTCGGATCAAAAATGACAAGCTACGTATCTATATCGACAGGAGCAAAAGACACCACAGAGGTGGATGGTCCAAGCGAAGTTCACTATATCGTCATTGATAATGGTAGAAGTTCGTTTCTTAACAGTGATTTTGAAGCGATGCTTCGCTGTATTCGCTGTGGTGCATGCTTAAATATATGCCCCGTTTATCGACATATTACAGGACATGGATATGGATCAATCTATCCAGGACCAATGGGCGTTGTAATGACAACACGGTTAGCAGACTACGCTCACGTAGGAGATCTGCCCTATGCATGTTCGCTTTGCGGTGCATGCGATGATCATTGCCCTGTCTCAATTCCGCTTCACAGTCTTATTCGACTTCATCGCATACATAAGATCAATGAAGGTTACGGGTCTAAGCAGGATGCACGTATATTTAGCCTTGTCGAAAACGTCCTATCTAATGTAGCTCTTTATTCAATTGCTACACATGTGGGTGCATTCGGAATGAAGTGCATAGCTCATGGTAAGCCATTTATCACCAATACAACCTCCATAGCAGCTCTAAAGTCATGGACAGATTATCGAGATTTAAAAGTCATGCCTAAACAACGATTTCGCACATGGTTTAAGCACCGTATTGCCGAGGAGAACAGGTAGAACAAACGCATGCTTACTGAAAAAAAGTTACGCGAATTTATAGCACCATTATCAAAAGCAAAGGAAAAACAAGACGCGAACATATCCGTGCCCCCCTCGCTTGATTACAAAAGTTTTATTCCACCACATGTAACGGATGAACTCAATAAGCACCAGTGCCTAGAACGCTTTATTAAAGAGAGCGAACTTCTAGGTACATCAATTAGACATGCAACAAAACATACGCTCCAAGAACAAATTATTTCAATGATATCTGAATGTACATACACCAACATCCTCATTGAAGCCAATCCCCTGTTTTCCGTACAAGCATGTGAACAGGCTGCACAGTCTCACTCATATAAAGTGAGCATACAGCAATGGGATCACACAAAAGGTCGAGAATATAACATCAAATGCGCATCAGAAGCTGATGTAGGCATAACATACGCACAGTATGGCATCGCTGAAACAGGAACAATCATCCAGACGTGCAGCGAAAACTGTGGCCGAAGCATCAGTCTATTGCCTACTATGCACATTGCATGTCTATATGCATCAAATATCGTTTCAAATATGACTGAAGCATTACAAAAATGCGCAGATGATGCAGCCCAATCAGGGATGATGCTTCCCTCACAAATATGCTGTATAACAGGACCCTCAAACACTGCAGACATAGAACTTGTACGCGTAGAAGGCGTTCATGGACCAAACCAGATTGGTTTTATCATTATTGACGACTAGCAAAAACCAATAGCGTACAGCACTTAATAAAAAATGATACTAGTGCTTCTGAGATTCAGCCCAAATTCGAGCTGCCCGTGTTGCAACAGCCGATGTATATCCACGGCCCAAAACTTTACGATATGCCGCACCCCATGCATCACGAGCATGGGGAGGGTGACGCATGAGGAGATCATGCGCAAATGACAGCTGCGATTCCTCATCGCACTGATAACGTTCAGGCCATCCCTCGAGATGTTCAACGTATATACCAAGGCGCTCAAGATCCCGCTGGATTTTAAGAGCACCCTTCCCTGCTTTAATTTTTGACCGAACGTACAGATCGGCATATCGCATATCATCAATTAGGCCACAAGAAATAGCACGTTGTACTGCTTCATCAACCTGATCTTTTGCATACTGTTCATCAACAAGACGACGGCGCATTTCCATACTGGAACGCTCACGCACTGCGCTAAGGCGAACAATACGTGAAAAAGGAGTTGAACTACTATCCTTTTTCTTCGACGACGGACGAAAAGACATTGATCTATGAGACGCACCATAAGTAGCATTCTTTACGTTGTGATCAGATTCAATAGTTTCGATTTGCGATCGAAGCTGTTGAATAATGTCATCAGAATCATTCATAGCATCACAACAGAGAAGTTCTATGAGCGACGAGACGATTTATGCGATTTAGTCGCCTTAGGGACAGGTTGCGCAGCTTCTTCTTTAATAGGTTTAGGAAGCGTAATGTCATATTCATCGCGAACTTTGTGCTCTATTTCCTCGCGAAGATCAAGATTGTCCTTGAGCGTTTTCTTAGCAGCTTCATGACCTTGACCAAGTCGTTCTTCACCATAGGTATACCAAGCACCGCTCTTTTTTACTAGACCGCATTCAACACCCATATCAAGAATGCAACCTTCTTTTGAAATACCCTCACCATACATTAGATCAAACTCTGCCTGGCGGAATGGAGGTGCAACTTTATTTTTGACAACCTTCGCGCGAACACGATTGCCAATTGTTTCACCATCTCGCTTTACGTAATCGCATCGACGAACTTCGATGCGCACTGAACTGAAGAATTTAAGCGCACGTCCACCAGGTGTCGTTTCGGGGTTGCCGAACATGACACCAATTTTCTCACGCAGTTGATTAATAAAAATACACGTTGTATTTGACTTTGAAAGTGAGCCAGCGAGTTTACGAAGAGCCTGACTCATCAAACGCGCTTGTAAGCCAACAGACTGATCACCAATCTCTCCTTCAATTTCTGCTCGTGGCACCAAAGCAGCAACAGAGTCGATTACAACACAGTCAATCGCGCCACTACGCACGAGCATGTCGCATATCTCAAGCGCCTGTTCGCCTGTATCAGGCTGCGATATAAGCACATCATCAATATCAACACCTAAACGAGCGGCGTAAATTGGATCAAGAGCATGTTCGGCATCGATAAACGCAACGATACCGCCCAAAGCTTGGGCTTCGGCAAGTATATGCAACGCAAGCGTTGTTTTACCACTTGATTCAGGGCCATATATCTCAACGATACGTCCTCGAGGCACGCCGCCTATGCCAAGCGCAGCATCAAGAGGCAAAGCCCCCGTTGGAATAACACCTATTTCAAGGTTTTTACTGTCAGCACCAAGTCGCATGATTGAACCTTGCCCAAATTTTTTTTCAATTTGGTCAGTCGTCATCTTAAGCATTTTTTCTTTATTTTGATTCATCGTGTCTCCTAAGGTGACGCTCATACAAGGAAGCAAATAATAAATTCTAAATGTTACTCGTTACAACATCGTCTATTATACGAACATATGTTTGCATGTCAAACATAAATCTCTCAATAAGCAACAACATTGTGCCAGAGCGCGACCGAAACCAACAGATTAGTCAAATATACCGAATTCGACAGCGTGCTTCTCCTTTGAGGTTTCGGTCGCACGTGACGCGCAAACTTATCAGGGTACGCAAACACGGGAAGTTTTGCTCCTCGTCGGTAATTTTTTACCCAAAGTTTGAGCGCTCCACTACTCTGGCGTATGGCTTTAGACAAAAGCCATACGAAGATATTACAAATACTATACTAATTTCTCAATATATATTAAGAGCTCCAACTAAAGAGTTTCGCTACTACTTTTAATGCTCTGAACTGCGTTTTTGACCATAAGGAGCGCATTGTAAACCGTCTGATTTCTAACCGCATCTCTATCGCCATCAAAGTGGAATACTTTGGCATACGTCATTTCAGAATGAGATAAACCAATCCAAACAGTACCAATGGGTTTGCCTGGTTCAGCCCCTCCAGGACCAGCAATTCCTGTCACTGATACAGCAACATCAACGGATAGCTTCACGCGAGCACCACGTGCCATTTCACACGCTGTCTCTTCGCTAACAGCACCATATCGATCAAGCGTTTGAGTTCTCACACCTAAAACAGCGTGTTTAATACCATTAGAGTAACTAACAATGCCACCATTGACTGTATCTGATGAACCAGGAATAGCCGTTAGCATACCTGCAATTAAACCACCCGTGCAGCTTTCTGCCGTTCCAAGTTTAAGCGAACACTTGCGCGCACAACTTAAGGTCTGCGCAGCAAGCGCACGCAACGTACGATTATTGATTTCGCTATGAACATCAACTATGCCGACAACAGGCAAACTAGAACTAGTCTCCTCAGGCAGAACTTTTGCACTATCACGGCTAGAATACTTTGATGAAGTTTGCTCATGTAATTCATTCGTGCCGATACTAGCGTCGCTCGATGTCTCCGTATAATTTTTGGAATCTTTTGTTTGATGAGAAGACGAAAAACCCAAAAGTTCTCGAGCCTTAACAAAATAGTCAAGCATCGAAATAATGGTTAGAGCCAATGCAACAATCATGACCGCCCAAGCGAACAAATACAGTTGATCACTAAGAACCATCGACACATCCGAAACTACGTGACTATCTTTAATAATAAATAAGACAATCGCAATAATTTGCGTAACCGTTTTAGCCTTACCATACCAACTTGCTGCAATAACGACACCATGGGATGCAGCCACCATACGGATACCGGAAACAATAAATTCACGCGTAAGAATAATTAATGCTACCCAAGATGGAAGAACATCCAGCTCAATCAATGCCAATAAAGCTGCAGCGACAAGAATCTTATCAGCTAGAGGATCCATAAATTTGCCAAAATTGGTTACTTCATTACGGCTCCGAGCAAGATAGCCATCAATACAATCTGTACATGCAATTGCAATAAACACACCTGCTGCTACCCATGGTTTCCAAAGGTCTGCATCGACCCATTGCGGAAACCAACGAGGCCATGGCGAGATGATCGCGATGACAAACACAGGAATAAGGCATATGCGTACAAGGGTTACTACGTTTGCTGCAGTCCAGAGACGTTCGGTCCCAGTCGTACGTTCGCTCACGTCTATGCACCCTCCATCTCATATAACATCGTCGATTCAATCGTCACATGAAGCATATCGCCGCATGATCCACGATCGACAAACGTTACTCCATCGACATCAGGAGCTTGACATTGAGCACGACCAAAACGTTGCCCATCTTCTTCAGTGCCCAGAACTATAACATCCATTGCAGATCCAACGCGCTGTGATATAACCGAAGCAGACACTTCATCAGCACAATCACGAATGCGCTGCAATCTATCCTGCTTCGTCGCTTCATCAATCTGATCAGGGAATGAAGCAGAACGCGTTCCATCTTCGCGAGAATAAGAGAATACACCAACGTAATCAAACTCAATATCTCTTACAAATGAGCACAGATCATCAAAATCGTCCTCGGTCTCACCTGGAAAGCCAACAATAAGCGTCGTTCGAAGCGTTATATTTGGAACAATAGATCGTATATGTTTGATAAGCTTTTGGTATGTTGTACCAGAACCATGTCGATTCATGGCCTTGATAATATGCTCCGAGGAATGTTGAAGCGGAATATCAAGATAGGAACAAACATTACTGTGAGTCTGTATGGCTTTTAAAAGCTCATCAGTAACGCCTTCAGGTTGAAGATACATAATTCGAAACCATGTATAAGAAAAAGTTTCTGCAAGTTCCGTAAGTAGAGAGGCCAATGAATCTTGAGGTGTAAAATCGCTCCCCCATCGACCCGTATCCTGAGCAATAAGAACAATTTCCCGAGCACCTGAATCAATGGCTCGTTGAACATCGAGAAAAATGTCCTTTTTAGAAAAACTATGATACCTACCACGGATATACGGTATTTCGCAATAGCTACAAAAGCGATCACAGCCGTCTGATATCTTAACGTAGGCACTTATTGCATGTTCTGATGCATCAGAATTACTCGCATCATGATCTGCCTCGTCGGAAACGCTCACGGGATCTAAAGGAAACATCGTATGATCAACATGAAGGAGGCGATCGACCACAGCAACAATATCCTTTTCCTGCTCGCAGGGAACAAATGCGGCAACCTCTTCGATGGATTGAGCAAGATCATCGCCATAGCGAGCAGGCATACAACCAGAGACAATTACAGGAATAGATCCTTGTTTGACCGATGAAAGACCTAAAACATCAAAAAGTACTGCAATGCTCTCTTCAGTTGCAGATTGAATAAACGAACACGTATTAACAATGACTGCATCAGCATGATCGGGAGATACAGCAATGTGATAGCGCGCGCTGCTAAGACGTTGCTTCATTTCGTTGGAATCAACTTCGTTTTTTGCACATCCCATCGTAACAAAAGCAATCGAAGGAACATGTAATACGGGGGAAGAAATTACTTGCATATAGACCTACCGATAATTTTCAAATTGAAGGGGCTGACCATAATCAACAGCGCTGACGCGCTTTATAACTTCTTGAAGTGTGTCACGCGACGCAGAAACAACGCGAACCTTGTCACCCTCAATGTGCGTTTTAACCTTTAATTTGTAGTCCTTGATATCATTAGAAACTTTTCGAGCAAGATCTTTATCTATCCCTTGAATTAAGCGACCATTTCGACGAACTGATGCACCAGAAGCAGATTGAAAATCATCCCAAGATACCGCGCCCAGCGCAACACCCCGCTTTGCAAGTTTAGCAGTTACAATATCGGTAACTTGTCCACCAACGAACTCGCTCGGAGCCTGCAGAGCAATAACACCTTCACCTCGATCAAACGAGACTTTCGAGCCAGAATCCTTTAAATCATAGCGCTGTGCAACCTCTTTAGAAGCCTGCGTACACGCATTATCAACTTCTTGCAGATCGACTGAAGATACAATATCAAAACTCGATTCTTTAGCCATATCGTTCTCCTCTAACTATTTAGCTCGTACATAGGTACCAACCACATGAATCTTGCATTCAGAAGCAAAATTATACATACGGTGCATATACTCTGTGTCTATCGCCATATATGATATCAAAGCGTACACAGAGGTATGCTAATCAATAAACGTAAGCGCAGGATATTCATTAACATTAGCACGTAAGTACCATACATATGCTTTCACGCAATATATTTGTACTTACGGCAATAACCTCAGAAGATTACGTATATACCTCCGTTATTGTACCAATCAACACACGTGCACACTAAGAGTTCTGATGATTGGCATTCCACTGCGCAAGAATATCCGAAAAAGTAAATGTTTGATCAACACCACCAGATGAAGTTTGCGTAAGATCAACAGGCGTTCCATCAATCAAAGCAGTAACACCCTGAGTAGTCCCCGTTGTAAATTCAAGTGAACTTGAGCAGTCAAAGCTCTGCTCACTTGGCCCCGTTATCGTTGAAGCTTGTTGGTTCTGACCATCAATTGAAACAACAACCCATACTGAAGCACCATCTGCAATTTGATACGTAAAAGTAAATTTAGTGGGAGCAGTCTCGGCAGCTGAAGAATCTGTGTTTGATTCAGACGATGATGAATCGAGTCCTGTCACAGGAATCGTTGGAACGTCAGTATGGGTTGTTGAACCATGAGGTGCAAAGAAAACACTAAGCACTATGATAAGCACAAGAATAATAACGGCTGCAATAATAAACGGCATGCGCGATGAAACATGCGGTGCAACCTTAGGACCCGAATAAAAGTTTGTATAGCCTACATGAGGTACAACGCTTGCATGCGCATAATGAACCTCTTGATTGTTACGTGGCTCATTTCGTGAAAGCCCATGTCGATCCGAAAACAGTGCATGCGATATAGAATTATCAGCAGCACGCATTGGACGTGAATGACGATTGTGTTCTTGTGCAGAAGGAGGTTTCCGGGCGCCGCTATGCTGCTGGGGTCGCACATCACGATGCCCAGAAGATGCCGTACGAGATTGTGATCCCCTGCCGCGAGGAGTACGACGAGAACTTCGCGATGGACGAGTAATTGCTCGATCAGTATTGCCCATACGTTGAGCATTATGATCAGAAACATGTGCTTCAGCAGCTTTTCGCTGAATATCTAGCTCATAGCAGTTAAGATCTTCGAGATACATACGAGTGATTTCAGACGAATCAAGTCCAAGAAATCGAGCATATCCATTAACCATATTACGTGCATAGCCTTTTTGAGGCATTGCAGAAAAGTTAGAATCTTCGATCGCACGAATAATATCCGGACGAATACGCAGACGATGAGCAGTAGCGGTAAGATCAAGGCCTTTACGCTCACGCGTCTGCCTTAAAACTTCACCAAAGCTCACCTGCCCCATTGCTATTCCCCCGATTCAGCAGCTTTATCGTTCTGCTCGAATGCCTTCAGGCTTTCTAATTCAAGAGCATCAATCATAACTTCACGTGGTTTGCTGCCATTTGGCGGACCAACCACACCTTTTTCCTCTAACATATCCATTATACGCCCAGCTCGGGAATAACCAACACTAAGTCTCCGCTGAAGGTTGGAAGTTGAGCCCAACCCAGAATTGACGACAATATCGGCAGCTTCCCACAGCAGAGGGTCATCGGGCGACCCAGAAGCGCTCGATCCATTCGCTGCTGTCGATCCTATTTCAATGAGATTTGTCTTAAGGATCTCCTGATGGTAATCAGGCTCACCTTGTTCTTTCAAACGAGAAACAACAGACTCAATCTCTTGTTCAGATACGTAACAACCCTGAAGACGAATCGGCTTAGGAATCTCGGGCTTAGAAAAAAGAAGATCGCCTAAGCCGATAAGACTTTCCGCACCAGGTGTATCGAGAATAACACGACTATCAATACCTGAAGCAACATTGAATGCAATTCGATTAGTTATGTTTGCTTTGATAAGCCCGGTAACAACTTTTGCAGAAGGACGTTGAGTCGCAACAATCATATGAATACCTGCAGCACGTGCCAACTGAGCCAATCTCGATATGGACAATTCAACCTCTTTGCCCACATTCATCATCAAATCAGCAAGCTCATCAATAACGATAACTATATAAGGGAGTTCCTGCGCATCTGTATCTCCTATTTGCATGCCCTTTTGCACTTTTGCATTGTATTGATTGATGTTACGAGCACCAACTTTTGAGAACACCTTAAGTCGGCGTTCCATTTCGGCAACGCCCCAAGAAAGAGCACTCGCTGCTTCACGGCATTCGGTAACAACAGGTACATAGAGATGCGGAATACCGTTGTAAGGCGTGAACTCAACTCGCTTTGGATCGATCATGATAAAACGAACCTCAGCAGGAGTTGCACGCATCAAAATCGACATAATCATCGAGTTAATAGCAACAGATTTACCAGATCCCGTTGTACCACCAATAAGAAGATGAGGCATCTTAGAAAGATCACTTACAATGCAGTGACCTTCGACATCTTTTCCAATTGCAATTTGCAAAGGACCTTTGCCTGCGGAAGGAAGAACATCACCGAGCAAAACGTTTTGCCGCTTAACATTGGGGACTTCGATACCAACATAATTTGTTCCTGGAATAGGAGCAAAAATGCGAACTCCAGGAGCAGCAAGAGCAAGAGCAAGATCATCTTGTAAATTAGTTACACGACTCACACGTACGCCCGCAGGAAGATCAATTTTAAACAGCGTTACCGTAGGACCAGCAACCCATCCAACCACCTGCGCATTTACATTAAAGTCTGCAAGCGTTTCTTGGAGCAACATTGCCGTGTCATGAAGCGTTGCTTCGGTCTCTTTTGAATCCCCTGTTTGATCAGTTGTCTTCAGAAGCGACATATCGGGCAGAATAAATCCTTCAGAAGGATGCGGAGTCGCAATCGTTCCACCAACTTTTTTAGAACGAGAAAGTACCTGCGTTGCATCTTTATCATGATGACCCAAACGACGAGTCATGGCAGCAGCAGCAGACGCATCGTTCCCTGAACCATTTTGAGCATCAACGAGCGCATCCATACTCCGCGTTTTCTGTAAATCCGACAACTTACGTGAGCGTTTAGGCGATGTTTTCTTATCTGTTATCAACTGCGTAGGAGCATCGGATAAAGCCGAACGAGCAGAACGTTTATGCGGGGCAGCTTTCTTTACAAAAACGCTCGGGCGCTTGCTAACAGCCTGAGGCATCTCTTCAGTCGCATCATAGGATTCACTCTGATCATGATGAGAACGAATACGATCAACGATACGCGAAATAGAAAAACCAACGATGATGAGCGCGATTATCATTATGCCAACGACAATAATTGTACTTACCATCTGCCCAAACAGCGTCATGCCAATCCACGCTATACCAGCACCAATATATCCGCCCTGAGACTTTAGGTTTACTGGTGTAAACAACACATCACCGGCATTTGTTGGCGTAACGCCCGGTGAATACAGAGAAAGAAGAACAAGAAGCGCAAAAAACATGATGAACAAGCCAACCGCAATGCGCTTGGGAACACGATGAT
>DIDE01000118.1 GCA_002417975.1 Eggerthellaceae bacterium UBA5808 | reverse complement strand
ATTATCGGTGTGAACGACAATACAGCGCAATTTTCTCATTAAAGCACGCGCTTTCTCCAAATCTTTTTCAACAGATTCGGGATTTGCGTAGTCTCCCGCAACAGCCAAAGCCCGCCCAAGACGGCGACGTCTGATGGTTACAAGAACATCAGCGGTCGTCATGAGACCAAACATACGTGTCGGATCAACTTCAAACAATTCCGCAGGCGGGTCTGTTCGGAGGTCGAGCGGTACGTTGGCAACACGGTATCCTTGCTGCGAAAGATAAATCGATGTAGGAGTTTTTGACGAACGCGAGACACCTAAAAGGACAATATCGGCTTTCGATAAATCCTGAGGATTACGTCCATCATCATGAGCAATGGTAAATTCAACTGCCTCGATGCGACGAAAATAATTCGCATCAGTAACATGCATTTCCCCTGGAATTTTAAGAGGCTTCTTCCCAGAGACATGAGCGATTGCATCAATAGCGTCACTCAAAAGATCAGTCGCGGTAATCTGCGGATGATGGCTTAGATACGTTTGTAATTGCGCTCTAATTTCAGCATCAACAAGCGTATAAAAAACGACAATATGGTCATCGCCGAGCACCTCTTGATGACGTTTAAGGTGGTCATCAAGGTAAGAAGACACCTCATCAAAACTCCGAACATTCGATACTAGCTCGATGTTCGGAGCCGTTTCGCCAAATTGGCTCGCAGCAGCACGTGCAACGGCCTGAGCCGTTGCACCAACCGAATCGCTTATCACATGTATCGTCGGAATTGACGTCGTGTTCTTGCGATAGAGGTATCCCATGTTTGTGCTCGCCTTCCCCCACTCCATATATCTGTTGTACTACGCCTTGCCGTGTTCTTTCGCAAGCTTGCCAAAATCGGCAACATCAGCAAAAACAGCAATAAAACGATTGAGCAAACATAATCTGTTATGGCGCAGATCCGCATCCTCGTCCATAATCATTACCTGTTCAAAGAAGGTATCAATAGGAGCACGAAGAGCCGCAAGACCGGCAAGTGCTGCTTGATAATCACCCTTGTCCAGATAACCTGGAATCACTCGTTCTGCCGTCTCGATTGCTCCATTGAGCGCCTGTTCCTCATCGTTCATAAGAGAGACATCAACATCACAGCCAAGAGATTCGTCACGCAGATTATGTGCACGAGCATATGCTGTTGCAAGATCATCCATTACCTCTGGCGTATCAGCACGTGCAGATTCAAGCGCCTGCGTACGTGCAACAATCTCAGCAGGTTCAGATACACCGCCTGCTAGAACTGCATCTACTGCATCTGCAGTGCATCCCTCGTCACGCAACATAACCTTAGTTCGCGTGATAAAGAAATCGATAATCTGTGTCCGCACCGCTGCTGTATCAAATTTCAACGCATCATATGATGCTAATGAACAGTCGACAGCTGAAATTAAAGAGATAGGCAGACCATCGGCAAGCATCTTAACGATGCCGATCGCGCTACGGCGCAAAGCAAAGGGGTCTTTCGAGCCACTTGGCGCCTGATCAACTGCAAACAGGCCACATATCGTATCGAGTTTATCGGCAAGGGCGAGCAAGCGTCCAACTGTCGTCTCAGGCGCATCATCGCCCGAGAAGCGCGGACGATATTGCTGAGCAATCGCATCAGCTACCTGATCGGTCTCTCCTGCAGCACGCGCATAGTACGATCCCATAACTCCTTGGACACTGGTAAATTCAATAACTGCATTAGTTACCAAGTCTGCCTTGCACAGAAAAGCAGCACGCGAAAGATCATCGGAGTCCTGCTGTGAAAGCTCTGCATCATCAGCAAGATGATGCGCTAGTTGGACAAGACGATTCGTCTTATCACGAACAGTTCCCAGACTCTTTTGGAACACAACCTCATCAAGACGATCAACATAGGCTTCAAGCGGCTGTTTGAGATCTTCTTCATAAAAGAATTTAGCATCATCAAGACGAGCACGAACAACGCGCTCGTTACCATCGATAATCGTCTCAGCACAAGCAGGATCACCGTTCGATACGATAATAAAATGATTAGTAAGTTCTCCCCGAACATTGTAAAGAGGAAAATATCGTTGATGGACAAGCATTGCATCAACAATAATTTCTTGAGGAACCTTAAGGAATTCTTCGTCAAACGTCCCCAATAATGCCTGAGGATGTTCGCTCAGATTAACAACTTCTCTCATTGTCTTTGCAGGTAGATCAGCCTTCTCGCCCGTCTTCTGCTCAATCTCAGCGATACCAGACCTAATGATCTGCTCGCGTTCTTCCTGCGTAGGAACAACGCCAGACGCGCGAACCACCGATACAAGATCATCAGCCGTTGCAACAACATGTGGTCCAGGAGCAAGAATGCGATGTCCCATCGTCTGATTGCCTGATGTGACATCCCCAAAAGTAAGAGGAACAATCTGATCGCCAAAGAGAGCAACGATCCAGCGAACAGGACGTACGAATAACACTGATTGTGTGCCCCATCGGCACGAACGAGGCCATGAAATCTTAGTGATAAATCCTTTGAGTAAATCAGGCAATAAATTTATAACGGGAATTGCGTCAATCTGCTTAACGGCATAGACGTATTCGACGCCTTTGACTTCGCGTCGATCCAAATCGTCAACGGTTAAACCCTTACCACGCGCAAATCCTTGAGCAGCTTTCGTTGGATTACCATCTGCATCAAAAGCAATGCGCACTGCGGGACCTTTATATTCTTCACGCAACGACTCAGTTTCGACCGCCATATCGTGAACGATCACGATAAGACGACGCGGCGTTGATAGCACCTCAACCGTCGAAAAAGGAATGCGAGCGTCCTTGAGATCGGTAGGAACAAACTTCTCAAGTTGCTTAGTAGCTGATGCAAGATCGAATGCAGGAATTTCTTCTGCGCCTATTTCAAACGCAAGTGTCTGAGTATCCGACATACTAGTTTTCCTC
>DIDE01000078.1 GCA_002417975.1 Eggerthellaceae bacterium UBA5808 | reverse complement strand
GACTGGTCCATGAACTGCGACAACTGAGAAGATCCGAAGAACTCTTTGATTGAAGCAACGATAGGACGAATGTTGATCAAACTTTGCGGCGTAATCTCGTCAGGTTCCTGCATGCTCATACGCTCGCGAGCGACACGTTCCATGCGAGATAGACCAATGCGGAATTGATTCTGAATCAATTCACCAACAGTACGAATACGACGATTGCCAAAATGGTCGATATCATCGGTGACAAAGCCATCTTCACCATCATGCAGAGCGATGATGTAGCGGATTGAATCGATGATGTCTTCTTTGGTAAGAGTTGACGCATCGTTTGAAGGATCAAACCCAAGCTTCTTGTTGATCTTATAACGACCAACTTTAGCCAGGTTATAGCGCTGCGGGTTAAAGAAGAGACCGTCGAGTAGCGTACGGGCCGAATCAATTGTTGGCGGCTCGCCTGGACGGAAACGTTTATAAAGTTCAATAAGTGATTCATCACGCGTTGTCGCAGGATCGCGATCAAGTGTGCGAAGCATCATTTCGGAATCACCAAAGAGATCAATGATCTCTTCACGTGTCTCAGCTAAGCCGAGAGCACGAATCAACAGCGTGGCGGGCTGCTTACGCTTACGGTCGATACGAACCGAAAGGATATCGCGCTTGTCGGTCTCGAATTCGAGCCAAGCACCGCGAGAAGGAATGACTTTGGCGTTATAGATAAGCTTATCGCACGTCTTATCACGCTCTGCGGAAAAATATACACCAGGGCTACGTACCAACTGGCTGACAACGACACGCTCGGTGCCGTTAATAATGAAGGTTCCCCGAGGAGTCATGAGTGGGAAATCGCCCATGAATACTTCCTGCTCCTTGATTTCGCCGGTCTCAAGGTTCATGAAACGAACCTGAGCATTCAGCGGAGCCTGATAGGAAACATCCTTACGCTTACATTCATCGACGGTAAATTTAGGTTCGCCGAATTCATGAGCTCCGATCTCGACACGCATATCTTTTGCGCTCGATTCGATCGGACAAATGTCATCGAAAGCATCCGTTAGTCCATCATGCTTGAACCAATCGAAACTGTCGGTTTGGATCGCAATAAGATTGGGCACGTCAATGACGGCGGGAATCTTTGCGAAGCTTCTGCGACTCCTATAAAGGCTGCTAGAAGCTGGTTTTTTTGCTTGCGCCACGGGGCTTTTCCTCCTTCAAGAAAATCCGTAAAACTGCGAAAAATCGCAATTTCCTAAAGTACCCCTTTGTGAATGTCATGTCAAGAAATATTTTATTGAAGTGTGTTGGTTTGCTGTTCTTTCAAGGAAACATAGCAGCATTTTGATGCAAAATCTTGCGCTTAAAAAGAATGCAAAACTACCTCATTGCACAGGATTTGAAGGCAGTGCAGAAAGAGCCCAATCTCGTACTTTAATGCCAGACTATCCGACACTTATACTTTGAGCGTTATTCCCAAAGCATCGATAACCCTTTAGAGTCGATCGCGCAAAGCCTGTAACTTTTTATACGTCTCGCTATCAAGCCGCTCGCCCATCGTATTTTTCCGCGATATGACAGGTGCTTCATCAAGTTCAGTCTCTTCATCAAGACGGCGCGCTTCACGGGAAAATCCCTCAGCACTCATGCGATCAACGCCACCGCCGAAAACGGTATCTTGAATCGTCGCATCGCTTGATACCACAAGCGTTTCGACATCACGCTCGCGCGCATCATGCGCAATCTTTTCGATAACATTATCTGCCGATGATCCCGATGGCGAAAATATAATCTTTACTCCACCAACGCTTTGCGGCTTTCCATCAGAAAATTGATTCGCCGCGCCGTCAAAGACAATAACAGCCTCTTTAAAATCACGGCCAGCAAAGCCTATGACATCTTTAATCAGCGCTTCGCGGGAACGATTGAACGTATCATCAGTATAGTCAGGGTCATTGCGCAGTGAGCGATAGCGACTTCCACTTCGCAGCACGTTATAACCGTCTACGATAAGCAGCTTATTGCGATCATTCATTGAGATAGCCCCTTCCTGCAACTCATGCCAATACGCCACTTAAATCTACTGATAATCCGTCCTTTTATAGCTCTGTATCCGCCCATGCCGATACATTGTCTACGACTATTCCTTAGCCGAAGGACGATTCTGGCGCAGATATTCATACATACACGCCGTCGCCGATTGAGCAACATTAAGCGATGCCGTCTGACCGACCTGAGGAAGAGCTATAAGAAAGTCACACTTCGTTTGTGTAAGACGTGCAAGTCCATCGCCTTCACTTCCCATGACTAAGCAGATAGGACCGCGAAGATCAGCATCCCAAATCTCTTGATCGGCGCGCTCACTCGCGCCTGCAACCCAAAATCCTTCTTCTTTAAGCCGATCGAGCGCCTTGCCAATATTTGCTACACGAGCAACGGCAAGATGGGTAATTGCGCCAGCGGAACTTTTGTACGTTGCCGCCGTTACCTGCGCACTGCGTTTATTGGGAAGAATAATTCCAGCAGCACCCACGACTTCGGCAGATCGCGCAATCGCGCCAAGATTGCCTTCGTCGGTAATGTGATCAAGCACAACAATAAGTGCATGGCCACCATTGTTTGCAGCCTGGCGATGTGCGATCGCAAGAATATCGTTAAAGCCGCTATAGGGGAATGAACGCGTAAGCGCCATAACTCCCTGATGGCTTCCGCGCGCCGACTGCTCATCGAGCGTATGGCGTGGTACTGTTTTTACCGGGATATGCGCCGCACGTGCTTTGCGATTGATATCTTGTATAAGCCCGTCATGCTGGACGTTGTCGGCAAAGAGAACCTCACGCAGAGGAATTCCTGTGCGCAGCGCTTCGATAACGGGACGTTTACCTTCGATGTATTCATTCATAATGCTTATAGTGTACGCATACAAAATACGGCCGCAATAAGCGGCCGTATGATTCTATCGTTTCTCCGCAGCAATGTTATTGCATCGCTACCACCAAGCTACCTACTTACTTTTTTCCGTCTCATCATCGATGGGCTCCATCGTAGCGGTACCTACCGTCGATGGTTCATCGGCAGAAGATGCATTATCCGACACATCATGTGCTTGAGTAGATTGTTCACTTGGTGATGCATCTGCATGTGCGGTTGACGCTTCTGTCGCCTTAGCAGTAGCAATATCATCTTTTGCGCGGTGTCTCCACCAATGAGATAGAGAATGACACGCCCAATGGACAATCGGTATCGTAAGGAAAATAATCCAAGCAGGATGCGCCTGGTTCATGATAAATGCCATCCATAAAAACCAAGCAGTTGCGGCAATCGAATAGAGTGTCGCCGCCGCCCGCGCAGGGCGGAGATGACGAACCAAATCGTCAACAATCATATAGTAGGCGGGGATGATCAGCAGAAGGAACGTTCCCATCGCCCACTGTCCCCAGATAAACCCGACCAGTAAATAGAGTGTTACAACGACAGCACAAATCGGAAAC
Source organism: Eggerthellaceae bacterium UBA5808 (assembly GCA_002417975.1). GTDB lineage: Bacteria > Actinomycetota > Coriobacteriia > Coriobacteriales > Eggerthellaceae > UBA5808. The sequence goes on along the minus strand of DIDE01000078.1, from coordinate 25,061 downwards.
GATGACCAAGCGCTACGATGATGCTTGTTTTCATGACGACGCTTATGAAACTCATTGTGCCTATCATGATCATCATAATTGTAGTGATAATGGTAGTCGTAGGTATAATCGTTTCCTTTATTGCTTGAGGATTTAGAGTGATGCGTTGTCCCATGATGATCATGCGCCGTATGCATATCACCATATGTTTTCGTATCATCATCTCCTACAACTGTTTTGCCATCTTCGACAACGTGCAATCCATTAGAATCGATATGAACTTCGTCGCCCTTGTTCCCATCTTTAACATGGATGCCATCACGAAACGATATGTGTACGTATTGGTTTTCGTCCCTCACGTCAATACCGCCACGACCAATATGGACCTTGCTCGAGCGCGCAGCGCCATCAGACGGATTAGTACGGTCTGACGGCTCGTTACTATCTGCTTTCCCATTGTCAGTGTTCTCCGAGGGATCTCCGCTAGCAGCCGCTGAAGTCGATTGAGACTTTGCATCAGTATTCGATGGAGCCGATGCATGCTGACGCTGTACGCGATCCTTTGCTTCGAATGCAACGTCTTCTTCTATGGTCGTATCGACATATAAAAGTTCATCGAGCGACACCCCGTACAGCTGAGCAAGCGCCATAAGGTTATCGGTGTCTGGAGATGATTCCGAGCGCTCCCATTTTGATACAGCTTGGCGCGATACGCCGAGCTTTTCGGCAAGTTCTTCCTGAGATAAACCGCGATCACGACGCTTCTGCGCGAGACGATCTGCAATTTCAACGTTCATCGTACTAGTCCCTTCTCGATCCGTCGTCATAACGAACCCGGTTTTATATACTCATTTGCGGTGTCACGTTCAACAGTCTCTATAGTGCGGTTGCGAAAGTTCATATTCGAGCATGTTCAGTTGGAATTTTAGGCAACTTTTGGTTGCATAACGAATTTTTACGAGTAAAACCTATCACTTGGATCATTTGATAGCCATCCGCATAGGTAACTTCTAATCATCAATAGAAGCCATATCGTGCCTTTGTTATCACGCTATACCCCGGTAAAAATGTCAAAATATTACTGATGTTCAACAGACTTCGTTGTACCAAAAGGCAGCTGAGGGATCATCGAACCGATCACCGCAGCAGGAGCAACAAGCACTAAGAGCTGCAGCGGAAAACAGAGTATCAAAAGCATGATAACCGTCAACGGTTTCCTCATAATTACTCCGCACAGTGCGCCACACACGATCGCGCAAGCAAACGCAGGATCAACACCCATAAGCATCGACGCACCTAAGCCAATTGCAACGCCCGAAAATATAACGGGGAAAATAGTTCCTCCACGCCACCCTCCGTAAATGCACATTGGACCAACGAGTAGCTTTACAAACCCGGTCACGATAAGGACTGCAGCAGCAATGGAACCATAGCCTACAACGATTGTCTCCATCTGCGTCTCGCCCGCAAACATGGTGTAAGGAAGCACCATGCCAATAAGGCCAAGTATAATTCCTGTCCCTATAGCACGTGCAATTAGATGCGACTGAAAATGGTTTCCAACGTGCTTCATTGCCCAAGTACATACCTGATAAAACAGACCAGCAAGCACACCTATGATGCACAGAGGAATTGCCCACACCAGCTGATCTGCAACAAAATCAGTTCGCCCAAAACGATACAGACCACCTTGTTCTCCAAAACACATTTTTAATATGAAGTATGCTGTGCATGCACCAACAATCGCAATGATGTTCAAGCATAACTTTCTCTTGCCAGGAAATGACACTTTATCAAATCGTTTACCTTCATGGCCATCTTCATACGGAGCAACAAAGGCAAAGAATGGTGCGTTGAATACCGCACCCAATGTCGCCGTCACTCCGGCTGATGCAAGATCGGTTATAGCAAGCTTTGCAACTTTCATACGATCCGATACCCACGAACATAGTCCTGCAATAACACCCGTCAATCCAGCTTCAGGTCCTACCGATCCACCGAATAACAGCGGGATCAACGCCGCAATGCAGTTCTGCCCCATACGATCATAGGGATACGAACCATCCCGCTTGACCTGAGCCATGACAGTTGAGAGTTCGGCTGGTAGTGGTCCCACACGTCGCTCGTAGAGACCACAAAGCAATCCACCTAACGCGCATATGATCACGGGATAAAAGGGAATATTGCATTGCGAAGGCACCCACTGCCACACCGCCTCTATGCCAAGGTCCATAACGAAAAAGAATGCCCACACAAACGCGCCCGCAACAAATCCAAGAACGAAGACAAAGAGAAGGTAGATGGAAAAATTTTTAATCTTGAGTAACATAGTGCTCATATTCATCCTGTTCTACCGGGTCGATTCATACGGTTCATCCATAGCACATTACTCGTACCCATACGTATGGACTTCAAGATAGGTTCAGTATAGTCGATCGCAGTAGCAAGAACGATACCGTAGCATTCTCTTTATAAGGAAAGATGAGGCAACATGCTCATAGGAATCATCTCCGACCTGCACCGAGTACTCCTGCAAAATGCATATGATGCTCTCGATGGATGTGATGTCATACTCTGCGCGGGAGATTACGAATCTGTACCGCTTATCTGGGAGCTTGAGTCGATCGCCCCTGTCATCGCCGTACGAGGAAATTGCGACATATCGTCTACGTTTACTGACAAGCTCCCGTTAACCGCACATCCGCGGTTAGGAGGCGTTCGCATTCTTATGACTCATAGGCCACAGGATGTCGGCGTGCCAGCAAGCGATGTTGACGTTGTTGTGCATGGACATACCCATATCCCTCGAGATGAAGTGCTACAAGGCATTCGATACATTAATCCTGGATCAGCAAGCGAACCAAAAGGTGGAAGCAGCGCCACCGTCGTACGAATGACCGTAGACGAAGGGCACGTAAGCGAAGTCTTATTCGTAACACTTTAAGAGGCAAGAGTTGAGCGACACGGTTGATGATCTGCAAATCGTGTCGCGTATCACTATTTGTTTCGTTTTGAGAGTCGATAGCAGACGACGCAACCAACTATAAGAAGGATAAGCGTCACAATATGCCCAATACTCCACGGCTGATATCCGATAGCCATGATACAAATTGCAAACACTGCAAGGACAAGACAGACGAGCGAAAGTAGCTGAAGATAGCGCGTCTTATCATTCATGCGCATCGCACCTCCTGGACTACTATATCTATTGACCACTACTAGCATATACCTTATGCAGACGTAGCAACACTCCTTGAAAACATGAGAGCACAAACCAATAGATGGGTTTAGGTAGGTTCATCGCTGTACGCGATCAAAGGCACATCGAACATCAATGGAAGCGGTATGACTACTCAGTTATATACGCATTCGCTCTATTTCGCGGCATCAACAGTGTTGCTCTTTTGCCCGCGTGAATACACGGCATTAATTGCATGTGCAATAGGAGCAGGCCAAAATTCGTGGAACATCTGATAGTCTTCACTCGTTCGTCCATTATGAGCAATAACCGAAGATGTTTCGCTACCCTGATGGATACGGTGATACATCAAAATCGTATCATCATATAGAAAATCACCTGATAGTTTAGCCAATCGTGCCCATGCTTCCCAATCGAGGTTGCTTTTCATCCCTGGCGTAAATATGGGAGAAGGTAAATTCTCAACAGCAAGCGTTACCGAAGGACAGCAGATTGCCGATCCCAATGAAAGCACCCGCCGCCTCACAAACACACTTCCCGCATGACGGCCCGATCGCAAAGGAGTAAGCAAGCGGCGTTTAACCGCAAGCAATTCATTGTCGTCAACTTGGACATCATCGCGCAGCTCACCATAGTTAGTAAAGAAGATCAGCGGCTTGTTCGATTGACTCAAACGATCGTGCGCATGCTGAGCATACTCAGGGCAATAGACATCATCCTGATGAGCGATCGTCACATATGGCGCATCAGCTGCGTTGACGGCAAAATTCCAATCCGTCGCAATGCCAGGTTCGTGATCGTTAATAAAAAGCGGAACAGAAAATTCCTCTGCAAGCGACTTGATTGAATCATTAGGTGTCGCCGTCGTCATAATGATGCGGGACGCAAGCGTCTGCGCCTGTAGGCTTTCTAAGCATGCCCGCAAAAAAGGACTCTCTTTATACGCGGTAACCGCAAAAACATGATCGTTCCAACTGCTATTCATGATCATCCTTTTACTATCGGCAATCCGATGAGCTCGTAGAATATGAAGAAGCAGAGCTATTCTGCTGCTCGCCCGTTGACGGATCTTCGCTACGCTTCTCATCCGCTGTCTGCTGATGGGATTGATCCGTTTGTGCTGATGGATCGTCTACGTGCGATGGATCTGTAGCAAGCGACTCCTTGCGCTGATAGTGATCGAGACGATCAAGCGCTACTTGCTGTGCAAGTTCTTTGACTTTGTTCTCAAGCTGCGACGTATGACGACTGGTATAGAAACATTTGAGAAGCAAAACAAAGATGAAAAAGAGAAATATGAAATTCACTGGAGCTTGAAATCCTGCAATATCGGCACATGCTGTAGCGATCTGAGGGAAAATGCTCAAAATAAGGATCAGAACCGATAAGAAGATCCAAAACAATGAATCCTCGATACGCATTTTAAATTTACGAATGCCGCGCGCCACAAAATAAACCAAGCCTATGGCCGCAACGATCAGGATGATTTGAAGAGCAATTGTCATAAGCGCATATCACCTATCGGAAGAACTGGATAAAGAGGACAGAGCATGCCATTCTGAGCATGTAGAGTATCGAACCCGTAAAATCAAGATAACTTGTTCCTGCAATACGCTCTTCCATACTCACCTGGACTTCGGCGACACGCGCATGTCGCTTACGCATCAAATAAGCAAGCGTATCAGGCTCAGGACCAAGGTTAGGACCGAATGCAAGTTCCTTAATCATCGAAGCGTTATAAGCACGCATCCCAGACGTTGGATCGTTAATTCGTTTTCCGCAGGTAAGTCGAATCATATCCGATACGATGTTGTTCCCCAGCATACGCATACTCTTGGGCTTTGCTTCGGTCACAAAACGCGATCCGATAACAATATCGTTATCCGACATTGCGGAAACAAGCGCATCGAGGTATTCGGGGCGATGCTGCCCATCAGCGTCGAATTGAATGGCACAATCATAGGCATTGCGCTGCGCATATTTGATGCCAGCTTGGAAAGCCCCCGCAAGCCCTAAGTTGATAGGAAGATCAAGGAACCGGTATCCACGCTTACGACAAATCTCTGCCGTGCCATCACGTGATCCATCATTGACAATAAGATAGTCATAGGACGGATAGTCCGAAATCAGTTCATCCACCACACGCTCAATATTCTCAGCTTCGTTATAGGCGGGTATGATCAATAGCGTCTTAATAGTCGGTCTCATCTTTCTATTGCCTTAGTTGCTCTACCGTACAAGGGAATCGCTGCATGATTATACACGCAGAACAAGTTTCCGTCCCTTCAGTGTAACGCATCACCTAAAACGCACGCAGTATCATGAACAAATTATCAGGAAAGAGCAAACGTACAAATCAACGTACGCTCGCCTCCTGCAAACGTGAAAAACCACTACGTCACACTACCGTAAACCGCATTCTTCGATAGATTAGTTCAACTGTTTAATAGGTCAACAACTTTTGAATCATTGCATAGATGTCTTCGCCATAGCCTACACCCGGCACAGCCCAACGTCCATCAAGGTCCGGAAGCGTTGGTGCACAGCCACGTTGTACATAATCAAAACGCGTATCAACACAGGCATTATTCAAAGGATCGGTTGATGCGTACGCTTTGAGGTGCTGGACCTGAGCGCGCAGCCCCGTCCGTACATCAGCAAACGTCGCTCCACCTACTGATCCTCCCGTCGCACCAAGCCCACCAAAGTTGCACTGGCTCGGCTGCACGCTTCCACCAAACTGGAGCCATCCTGTCTCTTTCATCGCCTGGCAAAAGAGAACTTCAGCGCGAACACCTTCGGCATCGGCTTCTTCTTTAGCAATCTGAGCAAATGCCTCTATCGATCCAGCGCCTTTAGACGCATACGTATCCGAAGGATAGGAATTCCCGCTTGCTTGATAGTACGAAACCATCTGAGCGACACTCGCTTGCGAGGACCCCATAATAGCATTCGACGCAGTTACCGTCGTTGGTTTATCCTGGCTAGGATTGTTCGTCGAACCAGGGGCGGAACCTCCCTTTGCGACAAGTTCAATCTGGATTGCCTGCATCGCATAACCATAGCCTGTCGTCCCAGCCTCTTCACCATTCTTTGCCCAATCGAGCCATCCAACTTCGGATGAATGTACCCGATAGTAGATGTCATAGTTATCAGCCATCTCACCTGAAAGTTTGATTTCGATGGCTTCCATCTGACGGCTCTGCCCTGTTGTGCCAGCTACCGCACCGTTGCTGACCCAATTTTGCCAACCAATGTCAGAACAATGGGCATCGTAATCAATCGATCCGCTATATGCTTGGTCACGCAACGACACTTGTAAGGCTTCCATTGGACGGTTTTGACCCGTTGTACCGGCTGTATCACCGTTATGGACAGATGACTGCCAACCGATATCGGTGCAATGCGCCGCATAATTAAGCGTTGCCACCTTGTTCGGCTGCGCCGTAGATCCAGGAGCTGCCGCTCCCTTCTTTACGAGACATATTTGGACTGCCTGCATTGCGTATCCGTAGCCACTCGTTCCAGCCATCTCGCCATTCTCTGCCCAATCGAGCCAGCCAACTTCAGCCGAATGTACGCGATAATAAATATCGTAGTTGTTGGCTAGGTCACCTGAAAGTTTGATTTTGATGGCTTCCATCTGACGGCTTTGCCCCGTTGTGCCAGCTACCGCACCGTCACTAACCCATCCTTGCCAACCGAGATTGGCACAGTGCGCGTCATAATCAATAGACCCACTATACGTACTTCCCTGAATTTGTGCCAAGAATGCTTCCATCGGACGATCTTGGCCCGTTGTACCTGCAACTTCGCCATTGGATGCATCTGCCTGCCAGCCAAGGTTGGAGCAATGAGCCTGATACGTAAGTGACGTCCCGTAACTCGGATGATCAGTTGATCCTGGAGCAGCACCGCCCTTTTTAACAAGCTTTATCTGAATCGCTTCCATCGCGTAGCCGCATCCTTCGGATCCAGCAACCTCGCCATTCTCCGCCCAATCGAGCCACCCTAAATTAGACGAATGTACCCGATAGTAAATGTCATAACGATCTGCCATACTTCCCGTAAGTTGAATCTTTATTGCTTCCATCTGACGACTCTGCCCTGTTGTACCAGCTTCGGCTCCGTCGCTAACCCATCCTTGCCAGCCAAGATCAGCACAGTGTGCATCGTATTGGACCGATCCATCAGTGGATGGATTATCGAGTGCAACCTTTATAGCCTGCATCGATAACGATTGTCCCGTTGTGCCAGCAACTTCACCATTTGACACCGATCCCTGCCATCCGATTTCGGAACAATGAGCCTGATAGCTTATTCCCTCAACCTTAGTTTTATAAGGAGTTGCTGTGCTACCTGGAGCCGCAGATCCTTTAGGGACAATAGCAACCTCAATAGCTTGAGCGTCATAGCCGTAGCCTGAACTTCCAGCCGATGAACCGTTCGAAGCCCAACCAAGCCATCCAACATTAGCAACGTGAACACGATAGTAAACATCGTATTGCGAAGCAGCCGATCCTGTAAGGCGAATTTGCACAGCTTGGAGAGCCGTTCCCTGGCCCGTCGTCCCTGACGTAGATCCGTTGCTAGCCCATCCCTGCCAACTGCCGTTTACGTTTGATCGATATTCAATGCCACCTGCTGATGCTGCCGCATTCTGCAAGCTCAAGTTATAAGCCTCGAGCCCCTGGCACTTTCCTGTCGTTCCTATAACCTTTTGGTCGTAGACATTACTCATCCACCCAATGTTTGAGCTATGCCCCTGCCCACGCACAAGCGATTGAGACTGAGCAACGGAATCCTTCACAAGCTGATATTGGTTAGCAATGCCCGTTGCATCACCTTGCCCAAAACTCTGACGGGTTGAATCATCCGCAAGCAAACTAGCATCGTATTCCGTATCGATAAACGCATGCTCGACGATAATGCCTGGGATTCCTGCCCAGCGGCTTCCATTAATCACGCTAAAATAATCGGAAAGACTACCATCAGGATACGTTTCTCCATCGGTGCAATCCTTAAACTTGGTTCCACGATCGGTAAGCCCAAGCTGCGTAATTTGATTAAGGATTTGGTGGCCCAGCTCGTCACCGACAACGTGCGTCTGGTCATACAGATAGCTCGCCTCATTGGGAACCCATACTTCGGAACCCGTACCGCCACCTGCATTGCAATGAATCGAAATAAATACATCAGCATAAGCAGCAGTTGCACGGTCAACACGCTCTTGCAGACCAACGTATTCATCGCTATTGCGTGTTAAAAAGGTGCTTACGCCAGAATAGGTATTCAGTTCATCCCTGCAATACTGAGCAATCGAAAGTGTAATATCTTTTTCTTGCAAACCGTATCCGACTGCGCCACTGTCAGATCCGCCATGACCTGGGTCAAGAGCAACGAATAAATAGTTCTCACGAGCTGCAGTTGCCTGCGCCCATGCTTCTTTTTCTCCAAAAACGCTTTGTAAAAGCGATGTAGCACCATCGAGCAGTGATGCATCCGACTGCGTCGCAGATGCACTATCCGTATCTGTCGTGTCGGCATCCTCGGCGCCCGTGATTCCCTTATCGAGCATCTCCTGATCTACAACGGAGTCACCCTCACTTGTTGCCTGTGTGCCACTCGCATCAGCAATGCTCAAAGCATCTGCGACATTTGCAGCAGGAACCAAATTGTTGGAATCGTCAACAGCGAATGCAGACACATTCTTATCAGTGCTAATATCGCTCGATTGGTTAAGCGCATCGCTCACCGCAGCTGTTACAACATTAAATATGTACGATGTTCCACTAGCATTTTGCGTGAGGTCAATGGTAACTTGAGCCCCTTGAGATTCATAGTCAATCCCCGTAAGGCAGTAAGCAGCGGCTTCGCTGCGGTCACTGAACGTTGGCTCGAACAACGCGGCACCCGTAATAGTATTCGTTGCATCCACGCTGATAGTTGTTCCGTTATCCATTCGCGTAAGCGTAAGATGCGCTTTTTCCATAGTCTGCGTACTATCAGAAAGACCTATAACAATAGGATCTGCTGATCCTAGAGATACAACAGACTGATCAATATATACATAGGAAACAGCATCGGATGCTGCACGTTGTTGGTCCGAAGTTCCCTGACTTGTCGCCGCAAGAGATGACGAAGTATTAGCCGTCGTCAATGATGCAGCAGCAGTTGCAGTTTGATTTGTGGATGCATCGTTTGCTCCCGTTTGAGCGGAAGTATTCCCTGTTGACGCCGATTCATCGGTAGAAGCAGCTAACGATGCAGGAACGACACAAAGAGAAATCGCAAGTGCAAGGCTGACCATAAGAGCGCCCGTAATGTGTTTGTCCAGCATTTAAGTGGCCTTTCGTAAATGAGACCTATATCGCTTATGCGAATCAGAATACAGCATTCTAAACAGGCTGTCACATGCGTGAGACAGTTCCCACTGTGTGAACAACAAACCATTCACGATGACACCACCACGCACGCTCAAGAATTCCTGCCAAAATAAACGTACCTATCAGTTATACATAATATGTATCTTTTTTAGTAGGTAGATGGTTGCACATGACATTGCGCAGCGCACAATCATACGCCAGTTTCAACGTGCTTATTTGGATGAGCGCCCCTTGAAAAGAACGCCAGCAATTGATGCAATAACGCCAAATCCCGCTCCGACAATAATCGCTATGTTAATGCCATTCATCTCATACATGGGGATAAGGACTACTGCCGATCCAAGTGCAATACCGAGTGAAATAAGATCGCATACGAGTAGAACGCGCATCCTACGCACAATAATGAGCACATCATTCACGTAAAAGAGCAGTCCGATCACGCCTGTTGAAGCAAGAACATACGGAAATAGATACGTATAGGGTGCGATACGCGTACCAAACACAAAATTGAGTAGTGGGTCGCCAATAATACTTAGTGCAGCAACGACAACGGTAATAACGACAGCTAACAGACCTAATATTTTGAAAAACGAACGGAGAAATGCCGAACGCCCTAATTCACAACGCGTCTTTGCGAGTGAGCCAATCATAGGACTGTACAAATACGTTGCAGCCACTTGAACAAGCACGGCAGGCGTTGCAACACTGGCATAGATTCCCAGTAGTTCTTGTCCGTCAACGATACCAAAATACTGACGAACTAACGACACAATCGCATTTGCGCACAGACTCGCGAGCATAGCGAGAAAACATGCCCCACCTAAGTGCACGATCTGCGCTTTAGAAATACGAGGGCGAATAACCTCGAATAAACGAGCATGCGGAATATCGTAAAACAGCGTAACCATCATGCACGATAAGGCCATGCAAATGATGGCAATCGCAAGATTATCGGTGAGCATCAGAGGAATAGCAAATCCAGCCAACGAAACAATGCCACGAATGAACTGGGATTTTCCTATATAGTCCATGCGCTCATGGCACTGTTCGATGCCATATAACACATCGGCAAACGATTCATCGGCTTTAAAAATCAGATAGAGCAGCGAAAGCGCTAAATAAGATCGAGCATCTGCAATGCACGAAAGGTAGATAACGCAGACGATAAACGCAGCAAGTATGGTCACAAAGCGAAACGCAACATAGTTCTGCCCGCTAAATTCGCCGCCCACATCAGAAACTTGAAACGTACGAACTTTATACAGTGCAATCGAAGCAAACACGATGCCGGTAGCCATCGCAAACGCTAAGGCACCCGAGTTATCGAAATCGTCCGAAAGCGTTACGACCAAAATGGTAGTGAGCCACTGGCACCCAAGATAGAACATGCATCCAAGTGCATTCCAAAGGGTGTTCTGCCTCAGCGACAAAGGTTGTGTTTTGGTATGTGTCATAGAGCATATTATAGGGATATCACATAGTAAGGGCTACGCGGTGATGCGGACTCTAGGGCAATTCCATGAATCGATGCCCAAATTGCACACTCATAAAAAAGGGCATCCGTCCCTCAACGGATGCCCTTTCGTTCTGCAGATTATGTTAGGCGTATCACCTGCCCTTAGACCGAGTACATCATCGTCTGAATTACCAACAATGTACCGCCAAAGACAAGGGTGAACAGTACCATAGGCCAAACGAATCGTAGCCAATGAGAATACTTCATGTTCAACATCTGCAAGGTAGCCATAATCAACCCTGTAGGCGCGATGTAGAGCATTGCGTACTGACCCCATTGATATGCACAAACAATGATCCAACGCGGAATACCAACCGTATCAGCCAACGGTGCCAGAATAGGCATCGAGAGTACAGCCAAACCGCTTGAGGATGGGACAACGAAGCCCAACAGGAAGAAGATGATCATCATCATCAGAATGAAGAGCGGGCCACTCATTCCCGCAACAGCATTCGATGAAGCATAGAGCATCGTATCGCTGATCAGACCTTGGTTCATAACATAGTTGACGCCACGAGCAAGACCAATGATCAAAGCGACGGCGACCAAGCTTGATGAACCTTTGGAGAAAGCATCGACACATGCTTTTTCGCCGATACCGTTCTTTCCACATCCAGCAAGGAACATACAGATAATCGCGACAGCCAAGAACGACGCAGCCATGGCAGGGAACCACCATTTGAGGTTCATAACGCCATAGACCATGATGATGAACGCCGAAACAAAGAACAGAAGGATAACCTTCTTGCGCCACGTAAAGGATTTCTGAACACCTTGTGCGGTGTCGGCATCGTCGATCTTCCATAACGCCTTGAAGTCTTCACGATCGTCATATGAATAGCTAAACTTAGGATCTGCCTTGACCTTTTTGCAGTACCAATGCAGATAGAGCACGATGACAATGCAGCCCACAATACAGGCAAACACACGCCATTCGATACCTTCGGTAAACACAACACCTGCTGCATTCGACGCAATTACCGAACTAAACGGATTGATTGTCGAATACGTCGTACCAATTGAACCTGCCATAAAAATGGCACCGACGGTCACGATGGAGTCATATCCCATCGCGATAAAGATGGGCGCCAGAATCGGATAGAAAGCAACCGCTTCCTCCTCCAAGCCGCAGGTCGTGCCGCCAAGCACCATAAGAATCGCAACAAGGAACACAAGAATGAACTCGTGGCCCTTCGTCTTGCGCGTCAAAGCAGACAGTCCTGATTCAAACGCGCCACTTGCTTTTACTACACCAATCAAACCGCCGAGAACCAAGATGAATACGATAATGTCAACACCCTCGATGGTTCCTTGAACCATGCTGAACGTAACATCCGATAGACCCATAGGGTTCTGCGGAAGATTTTCATACGTTCCAGGGATCGATACTGCTTTAGTAATAGATCCACCGGTGAATTCATCGATGCCAATCTTGACACCTAAATTATCGAGTTCTTCCTGGGTCGCTGCGACTTCGCTTACTTCGCCTTCAGGATTCGTCACTTGCAACGTATTGCTCTCGGCACTATAGAGTAACTTGGAATACGAGCCCGCAGGCACGAACCATGTTGCTGCTACAGCCAGAATAGTAATGACGAATAAGATCGTAAACGCCGAAGGAAAATTAAACTTCTTTGTTCTTTTCTTCGGTTCTTGGGCCGGAGCCCCTACCGAAACTGCCGTTGCTGTTGCCACCTTTTGCTCCCTCCTTATACATTAGTTGTACATTCCCCTTTATCAAATGTGCTGTGCCCATACACATACTGCGCGCCCTTATGCCCGCACCTTTACGCGCAACTCACCTTTGCACGCACTACGTACTGCACACGCACTTGTATCCACGCCCGCGCTGCTGCATACACTCGCACGTGCGCCGCGTTTGTCTTAAGCAAAACCTCGTACGCCACGAACCGTTCCACGTATACTCACGCTCTAGATGCGTGGGTCTTGTTTTGGACCAGAGGGACTGGACCACTTCGTGCGCTCGCGTTGCTCTAAAACACCGCTTTGCCGAGTTTCTCAATGCTCATTAGGAAACCCTGATACCGCATATTGACATTAAGGGGAAAGCTCACGATCGGATAGCATTAACCTATGTGTAGTCTGGGTAGTAAAAGAGGGTTAGTCAGCGAATAAAATCCCTCAAACGCCAACTAACCCTTAGATAATCCCAATTTTTCCCTCGTCAGCGGCCGAGTAATCGTAAAGGGGTGGTTGCGAATAAGTCTCACGCCCATTACTATCAAATGAAGAGGGAGTCCTGTATATTTGCAATGGCACAGTTGCAGTATGCGTATTGGGGTCCTACGGAAGGAAGTCCTGCATATCTATGCCAAGGTATAATAGAGGCAGGATCTGTATCGTTGCCTTATTCAAAGCACGTTAGAGAAGAACTTCATCCATGTATACATTACTTTTTTACTACACGCTCGCGATCTTACTCATTTGCGTGCTCGCCGCTTCGGTGAGCCTGTCGTCCTATTTTGTGTCACGACGACGATCAGATCTCTACGTTATGATCGGATTTCTCTTCTACTTTTTTGACGTCGCTCTCGTCTTCAAGGACGATTTCCTCTATCAAAACGTATCACTTCATTTCGAATCATTCTGGGATATCGGCAACTTGTACCCGTCAGTTGTAACAGGTGCAGGATGCATGTTGTTTTTCTGGCTCGCTATATGCGATTACATCGACGAGCGCCGAAAACCATTCCGATATGGACCAGCTATCCTCTTTGTCGTGCTCAGCTTGGCAGTACCCTTTTTCGAGCAGGAACCTCGTTGGCATGAGTTTTCGTTTTACACCATGCGCGAAACAACGATCTTTATTATGTTCGCGTATTTAGCAATCCACTACGCCACCTGTAAAAGCGACGTCGAGCGCATTCACATGCGAAGTCACCGTACGGCATACTGTTTTGCAATCATATTTACTATTGGTATTTTGCTCGAGAATATCTATTTCCAGCTCATATTCGATCCAGCAATTTTTGAAGAATACAATGTTTGGTTCTTTGCTGAACGCAATTTTTTCGAAAACATGCTCATGGTCTGTGTCGCCGTTGTCACACTGCAAGCGTGCGCAAAAACACTCGTTTTGCGCTTTGATAAACCACCGGCACGAGAAGATGCTGCACTTGAGCAATCCATCAGTGAACTACTGCCGCTCTACTGTAAACGGCATGACCTTTCAGAACGAGAGGGAGAAGTGCTCGAATTAGTCCTACGCGGCAAGGATAATCAAAATATTGCGAGCAACATGAATCTCGCTTTAAACACGGTTAAAGTTCATATGCACAACATTCTAAAGAAGACGCATAAATCAAATAGGCAAGAACTTATCCGTAGCTTCTGGCAAGGCTAACAAGAAGCTGCGCCCCACCGCGCACGCATGTTCAATAAGCTTTATGCAGCCAATAAGTGACTGCCTAGTTTGCTTGATTCGCCCTATGAGTAACATAACGAAAAGAACCGCACACCAAAACGGTATGCGGTTCTTCTTTTGTAACTCGTCTTTTAGCGCTGGCCCTATGCACAAGAAATAATACAACGTATCGCATAACTTCTACGGTTCAGCGCTACCCCTATTCACAGGAAATAGCAGCATACAAATTACAGCGTATGCAGGAATTCCTCGAGGCGTGCGTTAAATTTCTCAGGATACTCATACGCCATCAAGTGTCCACCCATTACATAGGTCGGTGTCTCAGGGAACTGCTCATGGCAGAACGGTTCGGCGACATCAGCCCAATGCTCTGCAATAAACATAAGCGTTGGCAATTTCTTTGCAGCGGTCTTTGCAACTTCGAGATAGTTTGAGAATATAGCGTTGCAGAACAATTCATGTGCAATCCAAAAAGGTGTACGACGGCTAATATCGAGCAGATACTCGCATTCGTCATCTGACAGCTTGCGCTGCATCATGATTTCAGTCAGATATTCATACCAAAACCCCTGTGCCGTATCTGGTTTGGTAAGCACGCGCGAAGCAGCCTCGGAAAGCTCATCCATTGTGCCCTCGGTCCACCATGCAGGGTCAGGAGAAAGCGGCAACGGCGACATATCGATCGTAACAGCTCCGCGTAAACTGTCATATCCTGCCTGTTCAAGGTAGGACCATACTTCCAAATTGCCCGTTGACCAACCTACAAGCACAGGATTGCGCGCATCAAGCGCATCCATAAGCTTGATCAGATCCGCACCATGAGTAACATAATCATTGCCATGCACGGTTTTGGTCGATAGTCCCTGTCCACGTGGGTCAATAGAAATGACGCGATACGACTTACTAAAGTACTCAATTTGCGCCTTGAATATCTCGCCAGAAAACGTCAGACCAGGAATGAAAATCAGCGCGTCACCTTCGCCTTTTTCCCAGTAGTGGATTTCAATATCGGTGTCCACGCTGACATACTTGCTCTCAATACGATCCTTCGACATATCAGTGCCCCTTTTCACATCGCTGCACGATCCTATTTATTGAGAAACAGTATAGCCAACTAAAGTGCCGTTGCAACTGTTTATTCGCAACAGATATTAGTTTGCAAGAAGTGATTAAGGAATATAAGCATAAATGGCTACCGCGTCGAGCGTCGTACCTAAAATGCCACTGTCGTTATCCCCTCGCTATCCCCTCGCATCCTATGCACCTTATATGCATCGCCTTTAGCCGCAGTAGCGATGAGAAAGACCCCGGGACCTTCCGATTTCGCACACTATGCGTTATTTAATTGCACTATTGAATGCTGAGTAGGTGACTAAATGTGCTATTGAGACGTATGAGTAACCTAAATGTAGCGCCTTGGATGAAGCGCTGGCAAATAGAAGCCGATTCGTGTTTTGTGAATGTAGCATAAAAGTAAAATGACTCCATAGCACCTGATGAGAGGAGCGATTTATAGGATTCAAAAAATGTCCGATACCATGTGGGTGAAAAAATCTCGCGTTTCGGCACTTGCTCGCCAGCGTGACGACATTCCGTTATGTTCACGCTGCATTCCGTTGCATTCGCCTTGCATCCGCCATGAACATGCGCACATTCCGTTATGTTCACGCTGCATTCCGTTGCATTCGCCATGAGCATGCGTACATTCCGTTACATCACGCTACATTCAGTCACATTCGCCTTGTATCCGCCATGAGCATGCGTGCATTCCATTGCGTTACGTTACATTCTGCTACGGAAGAATTCCAGTGGCCCCGTTTGCACTATATCTATCTCGTAGCGGTACGCTTTTCGCTCGCAAAGAATGTAGCAACCACGTAAATAGGGCTTCATCACTCGTAAGAATTCCAGCTACTACGAAAGAAGTATACTCGTCACCAGCCCACTGCCAATCTATTCCAACCCCAAGGGACACAAATACATAGTCGCTGACTTATAGAGAAAAACTACGAGCACCCGGTTACCCGAGTGCTCGTAGTTGGAACATAGTATTTGTTTGCACTACATCTTGCGTGTACATTAGCCGCATCACCCTGCCGCCCGATGATCGTACCACCGTGATGTTTATTAGTCCCACCACGCACACGATACCGTCACGCCACGCAGCCATAGCACCGTACTACGCGTAATACTAGTTAATGTTACCGCTTACATAAGGCGTCTTGTCCTTTTGCAACACGTCGTGCGCACCGCCCTCAACAATAGACGTTGACGAAACAACCGTAAGCTTCGCTTTTTCCTGAAGCTCATTGATCGTTAATGCACCACAGTTGCACATCGTCGATTTGACCTTGGTCAAAGTAAGATTGACGTTATCTTTAAGCGGTCCAGCGTAGGGCACGTAGGAATCGACACCTTCCTCGAAGCTGAGCTTGTTCTTGCTTCCGCCCAGATCGTAGCGCTGCCAGTTGCGGGCACGTGCAGATCCTTCGCCCCAGTATTCCTTCATATAATTGCCGTTGATGTTGACCTTGTTAGTTGGGCTCTCATCAAAACGAGCAAAATAACGACCAAGCATAATAAAATCGGCACCCATAGCAAGTGCAAGGGTTACATGGTGATCATATACGATGCCACCGTCGCTGCATACAGGCACGTAGATGCCCGTTTCCTTGTAGTATTCATCACGCGCACGTGAGACATCGAGCAGAGCAGTTGCCTGCCCACGTCCAATGCCCTTTTGCTCACGCGTAATGCAGATGGAGCCACCGCCGATACCAACTTTAATAAAGTCAGCACCAGCTTCTGCGAGAAAGCGGAATCCTTCGGCGTCGACAACATTACCAGCACCAACCTTGACGTCATTACCGTAATGCTTGCGAATCCAATCGATCGTCAGCTTTTGCCATTCCGAATATCCTTCGGAACTATCGATGCACAAAGCATCAGCACCAGCATCGATCAATGCTGGTACACGCTCTGCATAATCGCGCGTATTGATTCCTGCACCCACCATGTAGCGCTTGTGCTCATCAAGCATCTCGTACGGATTCGACTTGTGTGAGTCGTAATCCTTGCGGAATACCATATAGACCAGATGATTGTCAGCATCGACGATTGGGAGCGAATTAAGCTTGTTGTCCCAGATGATATCGTTTGCCTTTTTAAGTGACGTATCAGCAGACGCAACTACAAGATTCTTACGCTCGGTCATAAAGGACTCGACGCGCTCATCCATAGTCATACGAGAAAGACGATAATCACGCTCGGTCACTACACCAACAAGCTTACCGTGCGCCGATCCATCTTCGGTAACTGGCATCGTTGAATGTCCAGTCTTCTCCTTTAATGCGACGACATCAGCAAGCGTCATCGAAAGAGCAAGGTTGGAATCGCTCGTAACAAATCCTGCTTTGTAATCCTTGACGCGTGCAACCATTGCCGCCTGATGTTCGATCGTTTGCGACCCGTAAATAAACGAAAGGCCACCCTCGGTGGCCAGAGCGATGGCCATATGGTCATCAGATACGGATTGCATAATTGCCGATACCATAGGGATATTCAGGCATAATGCGGGCTTCTCCCCTCGCTTAAAACGAACAAGAGGCGTCGAGAGGTCTACATCGTCAGGGATATTCTTCGAAGAGGAGTAGCCGGGCACCAATAGGTATTCATTAAAGGTGCGAGACGGTTCATCAAAGACATAGGCCATGGATATATTCCCTTTCATATTGAATGACAGATGAAGTACTCAGATAGTCCATCCATTATAGACACGTATGCGCGTTTAGAAAACACATTGTCTATCAATCGCGACATCTCCCTCACAATTGCAGACAACATTTGAACATAAGGTGATAATAATTGATGCCTTAAAGCAGTATCGGCGACGTGCTCATGCACATCGCCGATATCTGATCATTCATCTGATTCGTCGGATTATTATATCCGCGGTAAATCCACTGCAGGTACAGCGGTTCTACTGCAGCAGCGATAGACCCATCGGGCATAGCGCATCATATCCGACTCCACGATCCTACAAGCTAAAATGCCTTGAATGCCTGTGGCATCGCACCACAAACTGGGCATCGCCCAATGTCACTCCCCTTATGAATGTATCCACATACAGGGCACACGTAATACGTTTCATCCGAAGGATTATCAATCTGGTTATACGCATCCAGATAACGCTCCGCATGAAATGCCTCAGCAAGTTTTGCTCGTGTGAAAACCTGCACCGCTGCTGCGTCGCCCTCTTCTTGCGCACGGCGAATGAACGATGGATACATATCACTCGTTTCGTGAATCTCGCCAAGTGCTGCACCGATAAGGTCAAGATCGGTTGCCTCCGACGATACAGGCGTAGGCTCTGGACCCTTAAAATCAGGCTCTTGCGCTTGTACAAGTTTTGTCTCAAGTGCAATGTGAATGCGCTCGGCTGCTGCAGCGGCAGCGAACAGACGGCTCGCCTGGTCAAAGCCGCGATCGGCTGCTGCTTTGCTGAACGTCTCATATTTGGCGTTCGCTCCTGTTTCACCCGCTACTGCTGCTTTGAGATTCTCGAGTGTTGTTCCTACGTTTGTAGTACTTCCCGCTACGACGTTGAAATTATGCGACTGATCCGCCGTCGGGACCTGAAACTGCGTTTGCTGTGCCATGATCTCTCCTTCGTGTCACCATCACCATGCAATTCAAATACGTAGAACGATTCTGCATCCATTTTCGCATAAACTTATCAGATATGCTATCTAGCCGATGTCTTCCTACTTGCTTTCAGGCGCAGGACGAAATGCTTTCCAAATCAGCGCTGCGAGCACAGCTCCAACGAGCGGGGCAATGATAAAGAGACACAACTGCGAGAACGCCGTCCAATCGCCACCGCATACGCCCATCATCAGCGCAGGCCCAATGCTTCGTGCTGGGTTAACGCTCGTACCCGTAAGGGGAATACCCACAAGATGGACGAACGTAAGCGTCAGGCCAATAATAAGACCCGCAAAAGGCGCAGTTGTACGACTTGCCGTTGATCCCAAAACAGCGAGAACAAACACGCAGGTCAGAATTAACTCAACAATAAAGGCCCCAAGCGCATCAATACCAACCGACGAAGCTGATCCAAATCCATCACAGCCAAGTCCGCTAGCTGCAACTCCACCACATGTCGCAAACAGGCTCGAGCATGTGACAAGAAGAGCAAGTATCGCAGCGGCAATAATTGCACCGATAATCTGGGCAATCCAATAGCCAAAAAGTTCTCGGCTACTCAGACGTCCATCAAGAAACATTCCCAGCGATACCGCTGGATTCACGTGGCATCCGCTGATGTCTCCAATGACAAATGCCATTGCAATGATTGATAAGCCAAACGTCAAAGCAATACCAACGGTACCAAGCGTCGCACCACCAAAAATAACGCTTCCACAGCCGAAGAACGTCAAAACGAACGTTCCCAGACATTCAGCCATATACTTTCTCATTTCACCCGTTTCCATGCTAGGTAGACCCCTTTCACCCTCAATAATGGACGAAGTACTGTATACCTCGTCACAACCTATGATCTGCGCATATTCAAGATGCATATCGTATATCAACACACCGTCGAATACCGCCTTATGATGCTCAGTGTAGCATCCTCAAACGTGAATGATCAGCAACAATTTACTCCGCGCAGTATTGGCATCTTCATGCGTCATATCGTTGCAGATCAAACATCGTATCGCTGCAGGTAAGCACCACACTATTGCAACGTATATTTCGTACCATTGCATCTAAAACATATAAAGCAGCGTCATCCCGCCATGCTATCTTATGAGAACATTCGTCATCCAATCGAATAAATTGCACCAGACGACGCACTTTGGTAGATAATAGCGTTGATACCAACGACATATATAAGAATGGAAGGATCGAACCTGTGAAACGAGATAATGCATGGCCAACGTACAATGATCAAGATCTTGAGCATCTCACCCATCTTACCGATGACTACATCAATTTCATCTCATCGAACAAAACAGAGCGTGAGTGCACAACAGCGGCAATTAAACTTGCTCAAGCTGCAGGATATAAAGACCTTGCAGCAATGAGGCAAGCAGGAAAAACGCTTAAACCGGGTGACAAGGTATGGGCAACAAGCCATCATAAAACAGTGATTCTTGCGCACATTGGCAACGACTCTCTCGAAAAAGGGTTCAACATCCTTGGTGCGCATATCGATTCGCCACGCTTAGATGTCAAGCAAAATCCATTGTATGAGGCAAATGACCTCGCGCTGCTTGATACGCACTACTACGGAGGAATCAAACAGTATCAATGGGTTACACTTCCCCTCGCGCTCCATGGTGTCATTGCACGTACTGACGGAAGTACGCAATCGGTATGCATCGGCGAAAGCGATACAGATCCTGCATTCTGCGTTACCGATCTCCTTCCCCATTTAGGTCGTAATCAAATGGAGAAAAAAGGATCCAAGGTTGTCGAAGGAGAAGACCTCGATCTTCTTGTCGGCGGACGTCCCATCAAACTCGATGACGATGCCGAAGATACCCCTGTGCGCACCGCACTTCTCAAGCTGCTTGCCGATACCTATCACATCGATGAGAATGATTTCCTTTCGGCTGAACTCGAGATTGTTCCCGCAGGTCGTGCACGCCATTGCGGATTTGATCGAAGCATGGTGCTCGGCTACGGGCAGGACGATCGCGTATGCGCTTACACATCACTTATTGCGCAGCTCGATGCAGCTACATCTGCTCGTACCAATATCTGCATTCTTGCCGACAAAGAGGAAATCGGTAGTGTTGGCGCTTCGGGTCTGACATCAAAATTCTTCGAAAACACTATCGCCGAGATAATGGATCTTATAGGCGAGCCAGGAGAGCTGCCGCTCCGTGGCGCACTTGCTGCATCAGATATGCTATCGAGCGATGTAAGTGCTGCTTTTGACCCAACCTTTGCCTCGGTCTATGATGCCAAAAATTCGGCATTCTGCGGATGTGGACTTGTCTTTAACAAATACACGGGCGCTCGCGGGAAAAGCGGCAGCAACGACGCTGACGCTGAATATCTTGCACGCATTCGCCGCATCATGGATGATGACCATGTTGCATTCCAAACCGCAGAGCTTGGCAAGGTTGATCAGGGTGGCGGCGGAACCATTGCATACATCCTTGCAAAATACGGTATGAATGTCGTCGATTGTGGCGTCGCCGTCTTATCAATGCATGCACCTTGGGAAGTTACCAACAAAGCAGATATCTTTGAAGCATACAAGGGATATGCTGCATTCCTCAAACATACCGTTAGCGAATAGAACACGCAGCTCGTGCAGAACAAGCGCGTCGCTACGTTCTATAGCCGAGTAGCTAATGATCTAATCATAAAATCAGCCGGACCCTTTCTTATAGAGAAAGCGTTCGGCTGATTGTTTGTACGCAGCCGTGAATTGAATTATTTGCTATGCATCAATTATTGTGCCAGATTAGCAGCCTCGTCGTACATCGATCAAGGACTAGCAACCTCTGCGATCAACATAGTACCTCGTTAGCATCGGCGTCTGCTAGCAAGAGCCCCTCGATGAACCGTTAGTAGATCAGTCAACTACAAACCAAAAAATACAAATATCGTTTGATCGAACCAGCTATATCCCAAATCAAAATAAGGAATCATACCTGCACGCATCGATAATCCGGTAATCATCCAAATGAGTACGACAATGATGAGTACTATGCACACGAGAGCTACATTGCAGCGGCGAATAGTTGCACGATAATGATCGCCACCACGCCCTACCTCTTGTTCCATTGAAGCCTTCTCTTTTTGCGCACGTTTTCCTTTGCTTCGTTCTTCAGTGCATCCCATACTTCGTTCCTACCTTTGCTCTTTGAACCATCACGTGC
Source organism: Eggerthellaceae bacterium UBA5808 (assembly GCA_002417975.1). Classification (GTDB taxonomy): domain Bacteria; phylum Actinomycetota; class Coriobacteriia; order Coriobacteriales; family Eggerthellaceae; genus UBA5808. Next base: position 2,698 of record DIDE01000078.1, on the reverse strand, counting down.
CCGTTATTTCATTCTTATAGCAAGATCATTTACGATTTCCTACAGTCAAATTGTCGCGATAAGCAAACGCTTGATTGCGCATACGCAGCGCACGCCGCCGAATAACACCGTCAACAAGAAGTCCAACAATAGCTAAACACAACAACGTGATAAGCCAGGGAAGTATCGCAAGAGGAACGCCACGGACAGGAGCATCGGTATCCTCGGTCGTTGGAATCCCCGTCACAAGTAATCGTTCGGAATTGATTCCATAAGGGGTGCAGGTAAGCAGCGTCACTTCATCTTTGCCCGCCACCGGTTGCAGCAAATTAGTGTCATCAGGCTGTACTACATCAATGCGCGACACTTTATACGAAAATGTTTTATTAAGAATTTTAATGCGAAAAATATCGTCTATATGAACTGCATCAAGATTAGTAAACAATACTTTATCTGGTATCCCTGTATGTCCCGTAATTACAGGATGTATGGATGTGCCATCAATCGGAAGTGCCGTCGTTGCAATATGACCAGCACCTTTTTGCAGCACATCTTCGGATGTCGCATGATAGATTGGAAGGTTGATACCCACAGAGGGAACATTCACATATCCCATCATGCCGCTTCCGTCAGGATTAAGAATGTCATAGTAACGGTCAAGCGGAGATACAATGTCTGTATATCCAAAAGGATCCCTAATTGTTGGATCGCCTAATTCGGCATTATAGGCATAGGCATCTGCCCACATACGATCAAGATCCTCCGGCGCATAGCTGCCAACACTGTCATCGTAAGTCGTAACAATATTGCTAACGCCAAGCTGGTACTGGATATTTGCGATAATCGGATACAAGACCAAACTTAGACCAACGATAATCATCAAACTAAAAAATGCCGTAGCAATATAACGACGTGTCTTTCCCGCATGCGACTTCTTTTTACAAGGCATATCCGCTTGCACGAATGGCGTATTGGCATTCGTATCGGAATTCGTATCTAATCTATCCATAGTCGATGGTCGATCACCCTTTATCGTCACATGCACTTCTTCCCTCGTACCGTCGAAATCGTATGGCGCTCTTCCGTGCTATATTGAATCATCTATTTCAGATAAAAGAGCATTCGCGAGCCTAAGCTTCGTCTGATAGCGGCGATTCCAGATTACGCACCACGTTATGCACGTCAACGCAAAGAAAGCAATCGATACGAATAAAGACACCCACGGAACAGGTCGTTCACTATCGTTTAAGTCTTCGGGCAAATCTGTAGGTATACCTCTCACAAGTAATCGCTCCGAATTGATGCCATAGGGAGTACACGTGAGCAACGTCACATACTCATGAGAGGCATCAACATGGAGCAAAGAAACGTCATCAGGTTCGACTACTTTAATAGCATCGACCTTATAGGCATGCGTTTCGCCAAGAACCGTAAGAGTGAACACGTCTCCTTCTTTCATGCGAATCAAATCAGTGAATAAACGCTTTGATGGAAGACCCGTATGCCCCGTTATAACCGAATGGGTTCCCGTGCCCCCAATAGGAAACGACGTCTGAGGAATATGTCCAGCGCCCTCTGCAAGAACATCATCTTCTGTGCCGTGACGAATAGGCAGGTCAACTCCGATAGTTGGTATCTTGATATAACCTATAAGTCCTTTTCCGTCGACATTCAGGATGTCATTGTAATTGGCAGGAACCGCATAGCCGCTTCCTACTACAAACGGATCATGGACAGGATCGCCCGCAAGGCTTTCGTTATATTGGCGTGCTGCCACAAGCATAGACTGACGATCTTCGTCGCTCATTGTTGACACAGTATCGTCGTAGCGCGTAATAGCATCGTCAAATTGGCAGTCGTTTATGTACGATCCCACTGCGGGATAGAGGATGCATACAATGCCCACTGCCAAAAGTAGCCCCATAACAACGGAGAGCCACCAATGACGGTGGCTATATCCATGTTGTTTGATGCTATTCATAGCGCATCTATCATTTCATATGCTGTGGAGCAAAAGACAGTTTTGTCCTATGTATACGACGCGATTCCATAGCGATTGCAAGGGCCACACAACCAAACCCAACGAGCAGCATCGCATTAAAAGGAACTGAACCAGCCTTTGGCAATACAAAGATAGGTGTATTCACCACAAATGCCCCACTCGTTGCTGTACCTCCGATATCCAAAGAAGTCGCAAACGCAGGTGGCAAGGTCCCATCAGTTCCCTTGTGAGCAAGAATATTCGTGGTATCAAGAGATACTACGCCGTTATTTCTTACAAGTTTTATAGCCCATTGGCCAGTCGGCGTCGTGTACCCCACCGTTGATGCAGTCTCCACAAGCGCATAGCACGTGCCCACTTCCATCTTAGGCAGAACAGACCCAGTCGCACTTTTAAGTACGCCGTCAGATCCACTCGTATAAGCAACAGGTGTCCCAGTTGCCGCTGTTGTACCATCAGTTTGAGTAATCGGTTGCCATACCGTCGTATCGGTGCCTGCAAGTGGCACAGTATCAATATTTGCCGAAGTAAGCTCCGTGGTCCCCACATATCGGTAGAGGTTGAATGTCGACCCTGACAGTACGTGGTATTCACCTGATGTCTGATCAGCTCCAGCTTTAGTGAGCGTCGCATCACCCAAAGACGAAAATCGTATGGTATTTGATCCTGGTGTTTTATCAATCGTAAGCGCCGGCGTATTGTCATCCGAAAATACCG
>DIDE01000080.1 GCA_002417975.1 Eggerthellaceae bacterium UBA5808 | reverse complement strand
AGTAATCTTGCTTATTCATCTCTGCAACAACGATACCGTTCCACGCTGTCATTGCATCATTAAATGCTTCGGGATTATCACTGCCATACGTCTTGATCGACGAAAGTTGTAATTCATTCGAATTGTTCGATAACGTGCCAAACAACAAATCAAGCGCGGCCTTATCGATAGGATCATCAATCGCATCCGCAACAGCTGGTACACGCACAACAGAATAGTCCGTACGCTTGGACTTTTTCTTTCCTTCAGGAACAACCGTATGAATCGTCAAAGCCCCTCGTTGAGCAAGATGCATAATGGTCGCCGTCAGATAGTCGCCACTATCTTTGTCCCAGCGGCACAAACGCCCAATCACAGCAGGGTGAACACCCTTCTCAGGTACATCGCGCCAATAGTCCTGTATAAACTGAGGTTTATATTCCTTACCATGCCTAAGGAACATTAGAATGCCCCACGCAACAATAAGTAGTGCAATAACCGCAAGCGCGATTAAATACCACAGGGCAAACATGCGCTGATAGTTGGCCGAATCAGCCCAAGTCTTCTCGTCTTGTTTTACATCGTCAAGATGATTTTCGCTTCCGTGAGCCTTCAGTGCATCTGAGCTAATCCCCGACAACCACGAAACAGGATAGAGAACGTGGACTTCGGCAAATTGACCCGCCTTAACAAGATCCGTTTTGCACGTCAGCGCAGTTCCTGCATCGTTAAATGCAACGGTACCATCAAGCGGTCCATGTCCCCATGCATATACGTTTTGTCCGACATCAGCTTTCGAACCATTAGGAGCAGGCAGCGTCAGCGTACAGGTAACATTCTCGCTGTCTTCCTGCCAAGCACTTGCAACATATTGCCAGTAAAGATCAGCGCAATCCTTGTAGGCAACAGAAGCATTGGTCACCGTGTAGTCAAGCGTAACAACGGCTTCACTGTCGTCAGCATCAAGAAATACATAGACGGTCTGTTTGCCATCATCAACAGAATAGGAATCTTTTCCAGGTCCACCCTTGTCGCGCCAATCAAGGTTAAAGCCAACAGAGGGAATCGCGCTTTCGGTAACCGAAGACGGATCTGTCCCCGACGAAGCGTATCCGATCTGAGCACTGTTGACCTTGATGTTCGCACCATCAGGAAGCTGATCAAACGTCCACCATACAGCTGAATACGTGCCGCTAAAATCAAATGTTCGACGTTCAACAACGTGTAGCGAACCATCATTCATCGCTTGAGCGGTAATGTCGGTTTGAGGCATCGTATAATCTTTGGCCTGAGCCTGCGCTGGGCATAAAGCTGACCACATAAGACAAATCAGCAGGGACAAAAACAGCGCACAAATCATCAGCGTTTTCTTCGAATAATGATAAGATATATCGTTTATTTTAAGCAAAGCTGACCTCTTATTTTGCGCTTGCATTGTGTTTTGCACCTAAATCCTCCTTGCATGTTTGCCGCGATCACGGTATCATTGCGAACCGTGCCGTTATCGACGGTATAGCACACCGCGGAGAGCTGACCGAGAGGCCGAAGGTGCTCGCCTGCTAAGCGAGTATACGCCACAAGCGTATCTGGGGTTCAAATCCCCAGCTCTCCGCCACTTAGAACATCCGCGAATCACTATTTGATTCGTTACTACAAACCGCCACACCTTTTTGATTCAGGTGTGGCGGTTTTTTACTGCCTATGCTTGGACTATTTCTTCTGTCCATCGGTTCCATGATTAGCAACGTCCGTCGATGCCAAAGGAGCGCCCGATTTCGCCGGCGCCGCATTCTGAGCTTGTCCATTGGATCCAAAATCCACCACAGGAGCCGTTGTAGCGGCTGCATCGGCATCAAAACTCTGGAATGGGGTAAATCCCATTGGATGCGCAAATACCACACCAGGAAACGTCTGGATAGCGTTATTAAATTTCATTACAACGTCATTGTAGCTTTGGCGCATATAAGAAATCTTGTCCTCAGTCTCTGCAAGTTGAGACTGAAGCTGCTGGAAATTCTGATTGGCTTTAAGGTCTGGATACGCTTCGCTTACCGCAAAAAGACTTTTAAGGGCACCAGTTAGTACGTTTTCGGATGCAATTGCATCAGCAGGCGTCTGCGCATTCATGCACGCCGTACGCGCCTCAGTTACTGATTGAAGCGTTCCCCGTTCATGAGATGCATATCCTTTGACTGTCTCTACAAGATTAGGGATCAAATCAAGACGGCGTTGCAGCTGAACATCAACTTGCGCCCATGCATTGTTCACCATATTGCGCAGCTGCACCATATTGTTGTAGAGCCAAATAAGAAAGATGGCGATAATCACAATAATGGCTATAACGATACATAAGGCGATCATGTATACCTCTATTCGTAGACATTCCAATAGATAAGGTTATTTTACCATCCGCAACAGGTACTTTTTTGGATGCAGATGTAAATGAACTCGAAAATCCTCAACCGTGCACGTAAGAGCTCTACAAATCAGCAAACCCTCATTCATGAGCACATATAATACGTAGCATGTTACGCGAACGTAGCTTTATGAATGCAAAAAAACGCTCGTTTCATGGCATGCCTTTTTCTCGTATTGCAGGTAGCTAACGTTTATAAGACCAAAACCCTCATTCGTTAGTACGCTCTTTTAGGCAAAGGCGCTGCATGTGCCGATGAAAATGATGTAGCACGTGTCCAGTACCCAAGAGCACTTAGGTCCGAAGCAAGAATGCGCGCTGTTTGGTCGTCCTTGCATACTGCAAACGTCGATGATCCGCTTCCGCTCAATAGCACCTGTTCAACGCCGCTCGATTGACGAAGCATATTCCACAATCGTTCTAGACCTGGTGCAAGTTTTTCTGCCGGACGTGCCAAATTGTTAAAGAGCGGCACATCATGCGCATCTTGTGCTATCCGCGCCTGATCAAGCAGCTCCTTAGCCACATAGCTTGGAGACCGATCAAATTCGCCATACGCAGCAGGAGTTGATACGCCACAAGCAGGCTGTACAAGGAGTACCGAATCATGCCTTGGCGCAAGCGTGTGTACAAAACGCTCGCCCTTACCTGCCAGCAAAACGCACCCACCATGAAGAAAGAAGCGCACATCTGCACCAAGCGAACGCGCAACGGTTTCAACCGCCTTATCGTGTGAACTCAGACCCCATAGATAAGCCGCTCCTACAAGCGCCGCAGCAGCATCCGACGATCCGCCACCCAACCCTGCCTGTGATGGAATATGCTTTTCAATATCTATCGTGATTGTTTCGGATGTAGTGCGCCCCAACGTGTGAGCCAATGCGGTAACGGCCTTACAGGCAAGGTTATCTTTGTCATCGACATCTATCGGCGTAATTCCTTCGCACCAGGTCATACGAGCATGAACGCACACCCCTGGTGTCGCAGAGGACTCTGCAGTCGCCTCGTTAACCAAGGCTTTAGAAGAACCCGCTGTTATTTTGAATCCTTCGGCACACGTCACTACCTGTTGGGTGGGAAGCCCTTGGCAATCAGCTGCCACTTCATCCGAAGAGCGTGTCGTCATCGATAACCGATCGTGGAGCGTTAGAGCATGCATAACCGTCGTCACGTCATGGTAGCCATCATCACGGCGTTGACCGATCGCCAGAAAGAGATTTACCTTCGCTGGCGCGATTACCTGCACAGTTTTCATTTCAAATCATTTCCCTCGATGGGTCATATAACGGTTATAACTCTACAACACCCTGCATTGAAAGGAGGTAGTACTATAAGCCGTTGTTCGATCGTTACTCTTTCAACCGTTATTTTTTAATTGCTGTTCTATAGATTATTGTTCGCTAGATTGTCGCAAACTCAATCCTTACCCTCTATGGATTACTTCACCAATGCACGATTTCGACGCGATCGCTTTTCGGCAAAAAACGAAGAGAGTAAAGTCGCGCTTTCTTGCGCTCGTACTCCAGAAGTTACTTCGAATGTATGATTGAGCCGTTCGTCTTCGTTGATACGATAGAGCGATCCCAGAGCCCCCGCTTTAGGATCAGCAGCACCATACACACAACGGTCAACACGAGCTTGATACATCAGCCCCGCACACATAAGACACGGTTCAAGCGTCACATATACGCAACAGCCACTTAGGCGCCACGCCCCAAGTACCTGCGATGCCTCGCGCAGCGCGATAAACTCCGCATGTCCAGCTGGGTCATGATCGATTTCTCGACGGTTAAACGCACGAGAGATGATGGTGCCATCTTTGACAACTACAGCACCAATCGGCACTTCATCAAGTGCCATAGCCTTACGTGCTTCTTCGAGAGCCGCATCCATATATATCGCATCGTCGTCTATCATTGCATCCTCGTAAAAGTAGCTTCTCGTCTTCTCTAGCATTCATCTGTTACCGTGCTCGTTGACCCACACTTGCCATCACACAGGTTATAGCCCTATTTCAGACAGGCTATGTTAATGATAAGTAACCTTGCACACTACAATGGTAAGCAACCTGCGTTTTAGCGACAGATAAGTTATAGCCCTGTCATAGTTCAAAATACGGATAATTTATGGTTCCAACTACAGCAATCATTGTGATTCATGATGAAACACACGGTCACTGACGTTATTATATGCTATCCTGATGCACGTGCCTTTTACCCACATATTATGGGAAGGTGCATCACATAGGGAGGAATGGCCGAGTGGTTGAAGGCGGCAGTCTTGAAAACTGTTGTGCCGCAAGGTACCGTGGGTTCAAATCCTACTTCCTCCGCCAGTATGTAGCAGCAGCCTCGTGATCGGGGCTGCTTTTTTACGCTTTGTATATGATGGCAATAAACGCCTTATTCTCTATTCACGCTCTTATCGATTGCGTATACAATATATATA
>DIDE01000099.1 GCA_002417975.1 Eggerthellaceae bacterium UBA5808 | reverse complement strand
CTATGACGCGGGGAACCATATTCAAACTTTTGGGGCTTGCTGCGTTCTTTGTCCTATGCATCATCATTGTTGTTGCGATTTGGCCCTATATCCAGGACGTTATGTCTGAAGGCGGTCTCGACCGTGTGCTTGAGTACGTTCGCAATGCGGGACCGTGGGGCGTTCTGATTCTGATTGGTCTCGAGTTTTTGCAGGTTGTTGTTGCTTTTATCCCAGGCGAAGTTGTTCAGATGGCTGCGGGCATTCTTTATGGCCCAATACTTGGCACGATAATTATCATTATTGGTTGCATTATCTCGAGTGGAGCGATTTACGCTATCGTTCATAAACTTGGAGCTCCTTTTGTTTCGGCAATGGTGCCAACAAAATACTTGGATAAATTCAAAGCGTTCGAAAAAAGCGGAAAACTCAATACGGTTATTTTTGTCCTCTTTCTTATTCCTGGTTTGCCCAAGGATACCTTTACTTATCTTGTTCCATTGACTGATATGCCGCTTAAGACGTATCTAACGATTACGACTGTTGCACGTATTCCAGGGGTACTGTTATCGACATATGCGGCGTCAGGGCTGCTTAACGGCGACATTAAGACAAGCATTGCCATTTTTGTAATTGTTGCAATTATCGCTGGAATAGCTGCGCTCTTTAAGGATCGTCTACTTAAATTTGCAGAGAGGTTCCATCACTGAAACGCAGCATGGAGTCATTGCAAAACTATTGCGTACACCCTATGTACGCTATTTGAACCCTCTATGTACCGCGTTTGGATGTTTTGAGCGATGGATAGCATTGAGAGATGCAATCGTCGTATCCTCGTAAGGGAAGATGCGGTGATGTTCCTGTAGGTGTTCATCATTTGCTTCTACTATGAAAGCAAATAAGTTTCATTTCCTTGTGCATATCGATTAAGGAAAGAAAGGAATCGGTTAATAGTGGCGTATAGCGCTCATAGCCAACAGCATACTAATCGGCGGATGCCGGTGGAAGATTCGACACAGGATCCATCAAAAAAGAAAGGTCTCTTTGAAGATCTATCAATTCCTCAGGTGACCGCTGGCGCTCTCGCGGCTGTTACGTCAATGCTTCTTTCTTCGCAGATTGGCGTTGCGGGTTCTGTCATCGGTGTGGCCGTTGGCTCTGTTGTTGCGACGGTTACCTCGCAGATATATAAACGGTTCTTATCATTGTCGGCCGATAAAATTCATGACTTGCACGATCAACATACGTCCTCGTCAGATTCTCTTGGCGGTCAGGCAGACTATCAGCTGAGCGCTGAGCCCGAACGTGCGCCTCAAGGGAGAACATCTTCTGGTGCAACTTCTCGAATGACTGATTCTTTTGTCAATGAATCGACGCTTTCATCCGATGGGGATGCAACTCGTGTGATTGGTCGGCACCATTCATCGCTCGATTCTGATCGTCCTGGTGTGCAGAGCGCACATCGACAGACGGTTGGAGATCCTACATCCGTTATGGCGGATGACGCTACCATGCAAAGTAGCGCAACACATGCGATGACCGGCGTTCAAGGAGCACATCATGCAGGTGCTCATTCTCGCACACCACGTATTAACGATGAACAAGCGCATATTGGGTCGGATTTGCTATCACAGCGTGCTGCGCAACGGAAAAAGTCTGAGTTACAAAAGCGCGCTATTATCGTGTCTGTGATCTCGGCTCTTGTTGCGGTTGGCCTTTCGGCATTTATTATTAACGTAGCCACAACAGGGCAAGGCATTGGTACGAAAACCCCGCCGCTTGTTACAACGGATACATCGACAACGGCATCAGACCAGTCGTCATCTAATGGAACGACATCTACTCAGGGGGCTACAACGACTGCGCAAGGTCAGAATGCTCCTGATGCTAATCAAGACAGTGCTTCTTCGAATGATTCAACGCAGTCTGGAACAGGATCTTCGGACAATTCATCGAGCAATTCGACGACGCCTTCGACCTCAGGTTCTCAGTCTAGTCAGAGCGGTGAATCAACGTCTTCGACGTCCGGATCGCAAACAGGTCAGGAAGGGTCATCGTCTTCCGGATCAGGGACGTCCACGAATGGATCGTCGACATCCGGTTCAGGTACGTCTTCGGGATCGAGCACGGGCAGCAGCACAAATGGATCTTCTTCTGACTCACAGTCTGGATCGACGAACAAAAATAGCCAATCGCAGGAATCGACGTCGGGAACGTCTGGGACTTCAACCGAAGGATCCAACACAACGACTACCCAGTCTGCGGCTTAATAAAAATTATGTATCTGCATAATCTGCTACGACGGATTATGCAGATTTTTACGTTACGCTATCTAAGATGAACAGGGATTTTTATGTGCCAGTCGAGTCTCTTTTGAACGTTTCTCCAGATCGAATGTCACGATTCAGTGTCAGCGGTTACACGACTATGACAAAAATGAATCTTATGCATATCACCCGATATGATTAAGACACGTTAATTGAAGAGAACGATGAAAGGCGGCCGTCATGACACAGAATACGGACGAAAAAGATACCACCTTCGAATCTGAGTTGCATCATGATGTAGCAGCACATGGCAAAGAAGCAACGGTAGACAAAGCCGAAAAGAATGATGTCGCCTCTGCACAGGATGTACCTAATGCGGAATCGGCGAAGACGCAAGAGAATGACGCTGTTATAAAGGATGCTATAACAGCGGTGCCATCATCGGTGGCTGCTGATGCGGATAAAGAAGCACAACAAGACGGAAAGCAACGTACGGAACAAGAAAAGGAACAAACGACGGTGAACGCCAATAAAGACGAAGTACAAAATCAATTTTGGGATCAGCAGACATGGGATCAGACGAGTGCTGGTCAGTGGAAACAGGGGACAGCCCAACAGCAGAATTCCTCTCAGCAATATGGAGCTCCACAGCAGCAGGGTACCAGCTATCAGCAACCACAGGTAGCTGCCCAGCAGCAAGGTACTAATTATCAGCAGCAAGAGCAAGGTGCACCTCAGCAGCAGAATGCATACCAACAGCAGGGCTCATCTCAGCAGAATGCTTATCAGCCACAAGGTGCGCCACAACAGCAAGGCAGCTATCAGCAACAAAGCACATCGCAGCAGAATACCTACTATCAATCACAGAATACGAATCAGCAGCCGAATGCCTCTCAGCAACAAAATGCATACTATCAGCCGTATACGACAACGGCGCAAGGCAATGCAAATGGTCAGCGCTACTACTCAACACCGTATGTGACGACAAAAGATCATGTTGCCGCAGGGCTGCTTGCAATCTTTTTTGGCTCTCTCGGTATTCATAAATTCTATCTTGGATACACGACTGCAGGTTTTGTTATGTTAGCCATCACGATTCTTGGATCAGTCTTTACGTTTGGACTGGCCGGTGCGATAATGGCGGTCATTTCTATCATCGAAGGCATCATATATCTTTCGAAATCTCAAAGTGAATTCGACCAACGTTACGTATTCAATAAACAAGAATGGTTCTAGTTGTTTTTTTGCAGATGCGAATATGCTGTCCATTAATAAGCAAACGGTGTCTCCGTATTAACGGGGGCACCGTTTGCTTGTGGCTCGTATGAAATATAATGAATTACCAAAGAGATAGTACTATTGATAGTTGATAGCGATGTTTTCTTATGAAGAGATCGGCACATCGATTATCATACGCTAGAATAGCGATAGGTACGAAATTGGGGCGGTAAATGAATGATATCGCTCCGCATATCCTTGAAGGAGGAACGGAAATGCCGAGTATTTCCCGTGATCAAGTACGTGTTCCCGCAGATGTTTTGCCTGAGGCTCGTGAGACCTATAAAGATAATTATCTCAAAGCCACCCGTGGCACGGGTCGTCTGATGCTTTTTGCTTGTGATCAGAAGGTTGAGCACCTCAACGGTGATTTCTATGGTGAGGGTATCGATCCATCCGATGGTGACCCTGAGCATCTGTTCCAGATTGGCAGCAAAGGCGTTTGTGGAGTGCTGGCAGGACAGCGCGGCCTTATTGCTCGCTATGCTCCCGACTATCCAGAGATCAACTATTTGGTAAAGATGAATTCTAAGACCAATCTTGTTAAGACTGCCCAGGATGATCCTTACTCACCGCAGCTGCATGAACTCGAGGCTGTTCTTGCTATGCGTGAAGCAGGAACGAACATCGTTGGTTTGGGCTACACGATTTATCTTGGTAGCGAATATGAGTCAACGATGATGGCAGAAGCTGGAGAGCTGGTTGCTGAGGCTCATGCAAATGGTCTGCTCGTAGTTCTTTGGATTTATCCTCGTGGCAAGGCTGTTAAAGAAGAAAAGGCAGTAAGTCTTATTGCTGGTGCTGCAGGTGTTGCACTTTGCCTTGGCTCTGACTTTGTTAAGGTTAACCCTCCAAAGCCTTCTGATGGCAAAACTTCTGCGGAGAATCTTGCAATTGCAAGTCGTGCAGCTGGTCGCACTGGTTTGGTATGTGCAGGTGGATCAAAGGCTGATCCAAATGAATTCTTGAGCAATCTGTATGATCAGATCCATATTGGTGGTGCGTGTGGCAATGCTACAGGTCGCAACATCCATATGCGCTCACTCGACGAAGCAGTTCGCCTGACCAAGGCTATCTCTGCAATTACATTGGGCGATTTTGAAGTTGCCGATGCGCTTGCTGTATTTAACGGAACTAAGGATTTCTCGCTCTAAATGTGGCGCTGAAATACTGATTGATCCTTGTAATGGACGCCTCATTGAGGCGTCCATTACTAATACCAGCTTAGATGCTGCAAACATAGTGTGCTGGGTTGAGCGCTATACTGTTGTGGTTATTGAAAAACGTGAATTTTAGGATATAGGCATGAATGTAAAAATAGTGTCTTCGGATGATACTATTCGTCCGATGCCGTTTGAATTTATGCAATCATTTTATAGGCAGGCACATAATCCTATCATACGAGCATATTTTGATTTTGACGGGCATCTTAATGTGCCGATGCTCAAACGTGCTGCTAAGAAGACTGCAGAGTGCATTCCGCTTCTTGACTGTGCCTATGATGATGTACGTCATACATGGGTGCGCCAGGAGAGTGACGAAGACGATTTTGTTGATGTAATATCATGCAATGGCTCAGCTATGGTCGAGAAGTACATGCTACAGCCGTTATGTCAGGATGCTGGTCCTCGTATTTGTCTTCGAATTCTTAGATACAAAGAACATGATAGCCTCTGTGTTGTCTTTGATCATATGGTTGCTGACGGTGCTGGTTTTAAAGTTTGCTTTTCTCGTATCGCTTCGACCTATTCGGCGTTGCTGAATCAAACGCATACTGTGCTCTACGATGGATATACTCAACGACGTGATTTTGGCCAGGTCACTGAGTCGTTATCTAACTTAGATAAACTCAATATTATGCGCTCTTCTAATGTGCATCCCAAGCCTGATCCTGCGATGTGCCTTCCGCTTAGCGGACAAGGCGACCCTCACCTAATGAGAGTACAAATTAGTTCAGAAGATTTCATACATGTACATGCATCGATAAAACGTAGGGGAGTGACTATTAATGATGCGCTTCTGGCATCGTATGCATATGCACTTCATAAGGCAACAGGATGTTTTAACATTGTTCTTCCTTGTCCAGTTGATTTGAGAATGTTCGCACCCAAAGCACCATGTTTACGAGTTGCGAATCTAACGGGATCCTATGTTTGTACAGTTTCCATAACTGACGACCAATCGATGGATGACGTTTTACATGCAGTGTCTTGTGCAATGCGTAAAGAAAAATCTAGCACAGCATGTTTGAAAGGTCCTATCCTTCTGCATGCTGCTGCCCATATTGTGCCAGTATCGGTGCTCTCGCGCATGTTCTTTGCTTATGCTGGCATACCCGTTATTTCTTATACTAATGTGGGAATTGTAAATAGCGATATGACTTCATTTGCTGGAGTACATTGTAAAGACGCATATATTGCGACTGCGGTAAAACATCCGCCATCATTTCAGGTAAGCGTATCGACGTTTCAAAATATAGTTACTTTGTCATCTTGCTTGTATGCATCAAAAGAAGACTATGTATATGTGATGTCATTCCTTGAATCGATTAAACGTTATTTTATCGGTCTCTGCTAGAATCGTGCACCTCATGCAGTGATGTGCTATACAACGTTCTATTTTTCTTCGATTTCGCGTTGCTCTTTATCGGGAATGACCGGTAACGTCACGGTAAATATGGTGCCGTCTTCTGGAGTGCTTGTTGCATAGATACTGCCCTTATGCGATGCAACGACGCTATAAGCGATCGAGAGCCCTAGTCCAAAGCCGCCATCACGTGTGCGTGCATGGTTGCCGCGGTAAAAGCGATCAAAGAGATGGGGAAGATCTTCTTTATCAATCAGACCACCTGAGTTGCTGACGATAAGGTGACAAGTATTTCCCGTACGCGTGAGAGAGATGCCCACATGTCCATTTTCACAGTTGTACTTGCATGCATTGTCGACGAGCGCCCAGACAAGACGACGAATTCGTTGAACGTCTCCGCTGATCATAACGTGCTTATCAATAGGTTTTTCATCAAGGTGTAAGCCTTTTTCGTATGCGATGGCCTCAAATCTTAGCGTTGCACGTTCAACGATATCGGTTAGATTTATAGGCTGAAATGCTGTAGAGGGCATTTCTCCTTCGGATTGTGCGAGGAAGAGCATATCATTTACAAGCTCTTGCATCGAATGTGCTTCTTCTTCGGTACTTTCGATCCATTGCTGCTGAGACTCAATAGTTGATGTAGGTTGCGATTGTAAAATTGCATTGTTGGCAAGTATGACCGTAAGTGGTGTCTTGAGCTCGTGACTTGCGTTTCCTATAAATTGTTGTTGTTGCTCCCATGCATGTTGAACAGGTTTAATAGCCCATCGAGCCATAAAGCGGCTTGCAATATAGAAGCCAATTAAGGCGATGCATCCTGCGCCGAGAAGCGTAAGAATGAGTGATGTTGTGTTCTTGTCTACGTAGTTACTTGATGCAAAGACTATTTTGGTTCCGCTCTGAACCTGCTTTGATTGATAATATAAGTTGAGTGTTGAGTTGGACCCGCGTGTTGGTGTCCCATCGGCTTTTTCGAGTACATCTTGAATAGCGGTACGAAGAGTATCTTCATCAAGCCCAAGTGAGTCTTCGAGCGTTTGTGCAACGCTGCCATCCTCGTTGACAATAATGACTGAAGTTGCAACGATTTGGTCTAAGCTATTTTCACGGGGGGAATTAGGGGCAGAATCTGCTGTTCCATCGGGCTGTACCGCATCATCCGAATGTAGCGAGAGCGTGGAATCCTCTGACGATAGCCAACGTGGCGTGGCAGTCTCATCAATACGGTGCTGAAGCGCGCTATATATATCACTTTCCCATTGCCCTAAGTTGATTGCGTACACTGTAACAAGTACAACGACAAGGACAATGCTAACGAACAGCATGTTAATGAATGTCAATTTATGCTGAAGGTGTTCAAGCGCAGGCGGAATCTTTTTTTGGCTGCTGGTATGAATATGGAACGGTGAGCGATTAGGCATCATCAATCTCCAAACGATAACCGACTTTGCGTAACGTTGTTATATGAACATTTGACTCAATGAACGCGAGTTTCTTACGTAGGAAAGAGATATATGCTTCGACGTTATTGTCTGCTGCGGTTGAATCGACACCCCATACTTTGTTAATAAGAGTCTCTTTTGATGTGACGCAAGTGGGATTGCTCATAAGGATTTTTAGAACGGCGAATTCCTTATATCCAAGATGGATACTATTAGCAGACGTTGAAAGCTCGTATGAGCTTACTTCGAGTGTTGTATTGCCATAGGTAAGCGTATCAAAGACAATGTCGTTTTTTCGGCGAGAAAGTGATCGAATACGTGCGAGCAATTCGGCAGGTGCGAATGGTTTGGTCATATAGTCGTCTGCGCCGCTGTCGAGTCCTCCGACTCGATCGCCAATTGCGTCACGTGCGGTAAGCATAAGCACTGGAACCGTTTTTTTATGTTTGCGTAGCGTCGAAACAACCTGGAAGCCATCCATTTTAGGAAGCATGACATCTAGAACGACAACGTCGTAAGAACCATTTTCTGCGTAAGACAGTCCAGATTCGCCGTCATGCACAACATCGGTATGGCAATGTGCGTTCGTAAGAATACGGGCTAACGCTTCGGCGAGATGTATATCGTCTTCGACAATAAGGATTTGCATGAGCACCCTTTCCTCTCCATGCGTCCATATGCGTCGTGGATCTATGAGAGATTCATGAGAGTAATGTGGCTATGCACTCATTCTATCAATAGATGTGTGTGAACTCTGAAAGAGTTTGCTTGTTGTTCAGGTTCATTTCAGACTTATGCCGAATCGCGTAAACGGTGCGGCATAAGGTCGAGAAGTTCTATATGTTTGTGCGTGTGTAAGTTTGCAAGTAATACACCTAGAGCAATTCGCATAACATACGCTTGCACGCGCTTACATGTGCGTAGGAGCACTGATTCCAAGTAAGCTAAGGGATAACTGCAATACGATACGGGTTGCATCACACAGGGCAAGACGAGCGTTCTGGAGGTCAGCGTCATCTCCAAGGACGTGGCAGTTTGTATATGACGAATGGAACAAACTCGCCAGATCCTGCGCATAGTGAGTCAATCTAAATGCGGCGCGATCGCGAGCTGCATCGGCAACTAAATCGCCGAATCCTTCCATCTTACGCATAAGGGCAATCTCGGAAGGGTCCTTCAAAAGGCTTAAATCAATATCTGCGGGCAATGCGTGAGCGACGAGGTCATCCATCGTCATTTCGCCTTTGCGGACGGCTTCGCCATCAGCAGGGTCAGCAACTTTACGCAAAATGGAGCAAATACGTGCATGTGCATATTGGACATAATACACAGGGTTCGAAGAATCCTTGCGTTTAGCAGCTTCAATATCGAAGTCGATCGTCTGGTCTGAGCTGCGAGAAAGCATCATCCAACGAGTGGAATCGACGCCTACCTCGTCGATGAGTTCTTCAAATGTTACCATCTCGCCCGTACGCTTAGACATACGAACAGGCTTACCATCGCGGAATAAGTTGACGAGTTGTCCCAGCATGACTTCGAGTGCTCCTGGGCGGCCCCATGCGGCAAGCATTGCCTTGCAACGTGCAATGTATCCGTGATGATCGGCACCCCAGATATCGATTAGATGGTCAAAGCCACGCTCGAGTTTGTCGTAGTGATAGGCAACATCGCTCATGAAGTACGTATATTCGCCATTTGCCTTGATGAGTACACGGTCTTTGTCGTCGTCAAAAGCAGAGGAGCGGAACCACGTAGCCCCGTCTTTTTCGTAGATGTAGCCTTTTTCACGCATTGCCGCAATGCTACGGTCAACGGCGCTTGTTCCATCGGGTCCTTTTGCATAGAGCGTACGCTCGGAGAACCATTTATCAAAGGTGGTACCGAACTCTTTAGTAATGCGCTTTTGCTCGGAAAGTTCGTAGGTGTAGGCCATTTCGCGGAATGCGACCATGCGATCATGATCAGACGAGGCGAGCCATTTGTCGCCATCTTTGTCGATAATGCTTTGGGCGATATCTTTAACGTATGCTCCGGCATAGCATTGTTCGGGCATTTCCACATCGCGGCCGAGCAATTGCTGATAACGAATAGAAACAGAGTTGCCAAATACATCCATCTGAGTGCCGTGGTCATTGATATAGAACTCTTCGTAGACATCATATCCAGCATGGCGCATTACGCGTGATGTTGCATCGCCTAATGCAGCCCAACGACCGTGACCTACATGCATAGGCCCTGTTGGATTTGCTGAGATGTATTCGACGTTTACATAGCGTTTTCCGTCGGGGATTGTTCCCTTGCCGTAATCATTACCTTGTGTGCGTACTTCAGCTACGATCGATTGAAACGCCGAAGGAGCTAACGTGATATTAATGAATCCAGGGCCTGCAATGGATACGCTTTCGATCTGATCGTTCTTGGGAAGATGGTCAACGATAGCCTGGGCGATAACGCGAGGATTCGTATGAGCCTGTTTGG
The DNA here is from genome assembly GCA_002417975.1 of Eggerthellaceae bacterium UBA5808. Classification (GTDB taxonomy): domain Bacteria; phylum Actinomycetota; class Coriobacteriia; order Coriobacteriales; family Eggerthellaceae; genus UBA5808. Next base: position 12,604 of record DIDE01000099.1, on the reverse strand, counting down.
CAGCTCTCATTGCAACCGTGCATGCCCAGTCACCATTGGTTAGATCTCGTGGTCGCTCGAGCGCTACTGGGGGAACGTCGGATAAGTTTAACGATGCATCATCTATCGCGGATTCGATAGCGGTCGTTATGAGCGCTTCAAGGTTTTCACGGGTCTGCATAGTGCTTCCTTCTTTATGTCCAACACTTATTACATTTATTCTATCATCCATAAATCATGGAGCGTTGGCAAACGATGCATTTATTGGTATTAAAACGGTTCTAGCCGTTATTGAAAAAATATGACCTGGGGATATGCTTCTTATTTGATAGTGTATTTTCGACGATTATTCGATTAGTCTCATAATTATGCTGTCCATGAGCAGCATATAGATCTCTAAGAGCACCTAAATTGTGTCTAACGTGCTACTTAAGACGCCTACATTAAGATGTCTACATAATAAAAATCCGGCTCGGAGGTTCCTTTCGGAACACTCCAAGTCGGATAAAGATCACGGATGCGCGAGGGGTGTGCATACTCGTGAGATCGTGCATAACAGATACTAGTCAGCGGTGATGATAGTTCCTGTTTCTCCGCGAAGACCTGCAGCGGCACATTCGAGGCTCGTAATCAATGCGCGTCCTTTTGGATAGTTGGTTACGTAGTTGATGCATGCCTCAACCTTAGGAAGCATCGATCCAGGAGCAAACTGTCCTTCGTCGATATACTTCTTGGCTTCAGAAACTGTCATGGTCGAAACTTCGGATTGCTGAGGAGTGTTGAAGTTGATGCAAACTTTCTCGACTGCGGTAAGGATGACGAGCATGTCAGCCTCAAACGAAGCAGCGAGCTGAGCCGAAGAGCGATCCTTATCGATAACGGCAGGAACGCCTTCATAGGCATCGTTTGCTTCGATGACAGGAATTCCGCCACCACCGGTTGAAATGACGATGTAACCGCTTTCCATCAAATCCTTGACGGCATCAAATTCTACGATGCGCTGTGGCGTAGGGCTTGCAACAACGCGACGCCATCCACGGCCTGCATCCTCAACAACGGTAATGCCTGTTGCCTTGGCCTTAGCCTTGGCTTCTTCTTCAGTCATAAAAGCGCCGACTGGCTTCGTTGGATGCTGGAAGGCTGGGTCATCGGGGTCGACTACGGTTTGCGTAATAACAGTTGCAGTCGAACGCATGATTCCGCGATGCTTAAGCTCGCAGAGGATAGCCTGCGACAGTTGGTAACCAATATAGCCCTGGCTCATTGCGCCGCACTCCGGGAAAGGCATCTCTGGTACTTTGTCATCGGCCTTTGACGCTACGTCGAACGCATTGTTGATCATGCCAACCTGAGGGCCGTTGCCGTGTGAGACGACGACGTTGATTCCCTCGGCGACCATGTCGACGATGTGCGATGCAGTGTTCTTAACGAGCTCGAGCTGCTCTTGTGGTGTATTGCCGAGAGCGTTTCCGCCCAGGGCAATAACCACATTGCGCCCTGCTCCTTTCTGATATGGCATAGGGTAAACCCCTTCTCTTCCTCGTAAAACTTTGATATCGCTTTATAAAAAGCGAAACTATTTGAGCGTTGCGTACATAACAGCTTTGATCGTATGCATACGATTCTCAGCCTCATCGAATACCTTAGAGCGCTTTGACTCGAAGACTTCGTTGGTAACTTCCATCTCAGTTACGCCGAATTTCTTGGCGATGTCAGCACCGACGGTTGTGTTGGTGTCGTGGAAGCTTGGCAGGCAATGGAGGAAGATTGCGTTGTCAGCAGCGTTCTCCATAAGTTCAGTCGTTACACGATAGGGTGACAGGAGCTTAATACGCTCAGCCCAGAGTTCAGCAGGCTCGCCCATTGAAACCCAAATGTCGGTGTAGATGACGTTGGCGTTCTTTGTTCCGGCCTTAACGTCTTCGGTCAACGTGACCGTAGCACCGTGCTCAGCAGCGATCTTCTTGCAAGTGTCAACGAGCTCTGCGTCAGGCATTTGCTTCTTAGGACCACATGCGGTGAAGTTTACGCCCAATTTAGCGCAAACAACCATCAGCGAATTGCCAACGTTGTTGCCAGCGTCGCCCATGAACGTGAGATTGAGACCCTTTAAGGTACCAAAGTTCTCGCGAACTGTGAGCATATCAGCGAGCATCTGAGTTGGGTGGAACTCGGTGGTCAAGCCATTCCATACAGGAACGCCAGCATTGTCAGCAAGGCACTCAACCTTAGTCTGAGCATATCCACGATATTCAATGCCATCAAACATACGACCAAGTACGCGTGCCGTATCTGCGATGGACTCCTTTTTGCCCATCTGCGAGCAACCAGGCTCGAGGTAGGTTACGCCCATGCCAAGATCTTTAGCGCCTACTTCAAATGCACAACGCGTACGAGTGCTGGTCTTTTCGAACAGCAATACAACGTTTTTGCCTTCGAGATAGCGATGGGGAGTACCCGTGCGCTTAAGGCGTTTGAAGTCAGCGGAAAGATCGAGCAGGTACTCGATTTCCTTTGGGGTGTAATCGAGGAGTTTCAAAAAGCTTCGGCCGCTTAAACTGGTAGGCATAGAGAATCCTTTCAATAGTGAAGTGCTCTCGAATATTATCTCTTTCGGAGACTAGGCGGTCCCTCAACGCATCCAATCCCCGACACCAGACACAATCTCACGCATTGAGTCGTTTAGCAAGCATCATTAAAAAAATAATTTCCGTCATCGTCTAAGTTGCCGTAAACGGTAGCAATTAAGCCGCGAACGGCAATTCTTAATTTATCAATCTAAATGAAAGTTTTAGCGATACTCGTAGGAATTTATATATCTATCAGGCATTATGAAGAAGATCGGTACGTTTTTATGCGGCTTACTACCATTCAATACCTATGTCAATATGCATATTTCTGCATAAAGAGCACATCTCATGCAAATTATGTAGTTTCAATGCTCAGCCCCGACAGATAGTGGGGCATGATCTTAAAACGCTGGGCATCGTATTGAGTTTTAAGGTTTGCTTTTGAATCAATCTCATAGGATACGTTTGGTGGGTCCTTTATGACCTAAATTGCTACGAGCTTCCTAGGCACCGCAGATGCTCTCCCTGTGTTGCAGTCATTCTGCTTACCTACTCTCCCTGTGTTGCAGTCATTCTGCTTACCTATATATGCTGTTCGTTGGCGCACCTGTTCGCTCTCATTTCAATTCATGTATACAAATGCCTTGATTTGGCTTTGCCAGATGTAATACCGGATTAATACCGTAATAATTCCCTGGTAATGATTCGCTGATTTCGCCAAAAAATCGATTGGTGCATGAGATGCCGTTTTCTCCGCAAATCTTTGCATGTTGCGTCATGTTTATGCAACTAGCCGCATAAAACATCCTTGACAAATTACGACATTGTAATAGTTTTACAAAACACCAGGTCAGAAGGGTGTCTACGAATGACTATACTAAACCGAGAATAAAACAACACTTAATTTAATGAAAAATCAAGTGTCTTTCGCCAGCAAATAACAACCGTTCACCGAAAAATACCATCCATAAAGAATTCATAATTGCCATTCGACCCAATGCGTGAGATTGTGTCTGGTGTCAGAGATTGGATGCGTTGAGGGACAAATCTGATCTCCGAAATGCACATTAAGGCATTACGACTAGAGAAAAGGAGGGCACAATGGCTGGAGTGAACGTAAAAAGCGAAATCAAGCCGTTGAAAAAGGTGCTTTTGCACCGGCCGGGTAAGGAATTATTAAACCTTACGCCTAACACGCTCGAGGAGCTTCTCTTCGACGACATCCCGTTCTTGAGGGTGGCGCAAGAGGAACATGACGCATTTGCGCAAGTACTGCGTGATCGCGGAATCGAAGTCGTGTATCTCGAGGATCTGATGGCTGAAGTCATTGCATCCGACAGTGATCTGCGTGAGAAATTCCTGCATCAGTGGATTCTTGAAGGTGGCATCCATACGGAGCGCTACACCAACATCATCTACGACTACCTGCAGACCAACTATCCTGATCCTAAGGATTTGGTATGCAAAACGATGGAGGGCATCAACCTTACTGAGCTCCATACGGACAAGTCAAATAGTCTGGTGGATCTCGTTTCTGATGCATCCAAGATGGTTGTTAAACCGATGCCTAACCTCTACTTCACCCGTGACCCATTTGCAATGATTGGTCGTGGAGTTTCACTGAACCATATGTTCAGCGTTACGCGTAATCGTGAAACGATCTACGGTGAGTACATCTTTAAGTATCATAAGGATTTCTGCCATACGCCTCTGTATTACAGTCGCTACAACACCTTCCACATCGAAGGTGGAGATATCCTCAACATCAACGATCATACCCTCGCGATCGGCATTTCCCAGCGCACCGAGCCTGATGCAATCGACGCAATCTCGCATAACATCTTTGATGACGAGACGTCTACCATCGACACGATCCTTGCGTTCGACATTCCTGTATCTCGTGCATTTATGCACCTCGATACCGTCTTCACTCAGATCGACGTTGACAAGTTCACGATTCATCCGGGCATCATGGGACCGCTGACTGTCTTCGAGATCACCCCTAAGGGTAAAGGCGAGATCAACGTTAAGGAGATCAACGCACCACTCGAGGACATCTTGAGCAAATACGTTGGTACCAAGGTTGAACTTATTAAATGCGGCGGCGGAGATCGTATCGCTGCTGAGCGTGAGCAGTGGAACGACGGTTCTAATACGTTATGCATCGCTCCTGGCCACATTGTGGTCTATGAGCGAAACGAAGTTACTAACCACGTGCTCAAAGATAAGGGACTCGATGTCATCGAAGTTCCAAGTGCTGAGCTCAGCCGTGGCCGTGGAGGTCCGCGTTGCATGAGCATGCCTATCCAGCGTGAGGATTAATGCGCTAAGCATGTAATGTGCGATCGGAGGTTCGTGCCCTTTCCGTATACGAGACGATTCACCTAGCAGTGATGGGTCTCTGCGGGGGTGCGATCCTCATGATCGCTCATGCGAGCGGAAAAGGTTTATAGTACGCAAGGTATGCAGTAGTTCATAAGACTTATATGACTACAGTGTCTTCTGACATCCTGAATGCCTTGCATCGTTAAACAACATGGTTCCGCTCTTACTCAAAACTCTTTGAGGAGGGTTCGCAGTTATGGACGAAAAAAATAAGGGGATCGGTCTATTTGGCTTAGTCGGTCTCGTTGTAAGCTCTTGCATTGGATCAGGTGTTTTTGCATTAACTGGTCAGTTAGCTAATGCTGCTGCTCCTGGTAGTGCATTAATTGCATGGCTTATATGTGGATTTGGCTTTTTGATGTTGGCACTTTCTTTGGCAAACTTAGGGTCAAAGCGTGCTGATATCGACGGCATTTTTGTGTATGCCGAAGAAGGATTTGGACCTTTTGCTGGATTCCTTTCTGGCTGGGGCTATTGGCTGAGTGCTTGGCTGGGCAATGTCGGATTTGCGACTATGGTTATCCAAGTTCTTTGCAGCTTAAATCCTGCTTTGTTTGGTGATTCAACTGCTCCAAACATCGCTGTTATCATTTTAGTTTCGCTTGTTATATGGGGCTTAACCTTCCTGGTCATCAATGGTGTTGAAAGTGCAGCTTTCTTGAACGCTATTGTTATGGCAGTTAAGGTTGTCACCATTTTGCTCTTCATCGTTTTCTGCTGCTTCTGCTTTAATGCAGGCGTCTTTACTGCAGATTTTTGGGGCAATATATATAACAATGCGGTGGCTGCCGGTTCAGCTTTGCCTTTGGGCGATGATGCTGTTGACCTTGGTGGCGTTGGTTCGCAGGTTACAAATTGTATTCTGGTTATGATGTGGGTCTTCATCGGCATTGAGGGTGCGACGGTTATGTCTGCTCGCGCTAAGAAGAAGAGCGATGTAGGCAAAGCAACTGTTCTGGGCTTAGTTGTATTGTTGGTCCTCTACATTGGTGCATCCATTCTGCCTTATGGTGTTATGCCTTATGACGAATTGATGACTCTTGATAAACCAGCTACTATTCAGGTATTTGAATACATGGCTCCAGGTTGGGGCGGTACGTTCATTAGTATTGCTATTATCATTTCTGTTTTGGGATCTTGGCTTTCTTTCACCATGCTGCCTGCAGAAACTTCATCACTCATGAGTGAGCATCATCTGCTGCCTGCTTCTTGGAACAAGATGAATAAGCATAAATCACCTCAGATGGCACTGATCATCGTTGGTGTCTGCACACAGGTATTTTTGATCATTGCCTTGACTGCTGCTGATGCTTATACATTTGCTATCTCAATGTGCACCGTTACTATTGTTGTCACATGGGCATTTGCTGCTGCATTCCAAATTAAGTATTCAGTACAACAAAAGGAAACTGCGCAAGTCGTTATCGGTGTTATTGCGATTTTGTTCCAAGTTATCGGCGTTCTATTCACGGGCTGGGGCTTCTTGTTACTCGCATGCCTTGGATATGTTCCTGGCTTCTTCTTCTACGCTAAAGCGCGTAAAGAGGGTGGCGCGACAAAGGGTCTTGCTAAGAATGAGCTGATTGCTGCATGCATCCTTACTGCTTTAGGAATTATCTCTATTCCGCTAACCTTTATGGGTATTATCCCTGTGTTCTAGGTTATAAGCGTCATAAGGAACATATAGGTACAATAATTAGTTATTGAGATAATTAGTTATGTGGGAGGGAGACGATTATACCTGATCGTCTCCCTCTTTTTTTTGCTCTGAGTTGTACTGCGGTAAGCGTTGTATGGATCATATATCAGTTGCAGATAACTGGTATGACGATATTTCTTATCTTTTTATGAGATTGGAGTTCGTATGGATATTGCAACAATTGGTGTAGAAGAATGGCTGAACGTTTGGGAAAAAAGTGCAAAGTGGGATATTGCACAGTCGACGATTGATTCGCTTACGATGGGGGAAATCTTACAGCTCGATGGTGCTGATGGCGCAAGTTTTTATGATCAGCTCAATAAAGAGAAAATGAACTATGGTTGGATTGAGGGATCGCCCGATTTTAAGCAGCAGGTTGCATCACTCTATCATCACGTTGATCCGCAAAATGTTTTGCAAGCTAATGGTGCGACGGGTGCAAATCTACTTGCGCTTATGACCATCGTTGAGCCTGGTGATCATGTGATTGCAGAATATCCCACGTATCAGCCTTTATATGAGATTCCTCGTATGTTGGGGGCAGATGTCGAATATTGGCATATACAAGAGGATCGCGGATGGGCTCCCGACATCGAGGAGCTCAAACGTTTGATTCGTCCCGACACAAAGCTTATCTGTATTAATAACGCAAGTAATCCGCTAGGCACAGTATTGCCAACGGAGATGCTACATGAAATCGTTGAGATTGCTGACTCGGTTGGGGCGTACGTGCTCTCTGATGAAGTGTATCTACCGCTCGAAGATACTGACTCATTTGTTTCGATTGCCGATTTGTATGATCGGGGTATTGTAACGAATTCTATTTCCAAGACGTATTCTGTGCCAGCTGCGCGTATTGGCTGGACGGTGTCGAATAAAGAAGTTGCTGATCGTATTCGTACCTATCGTGACTATACGATGATCTGCGGTGGTGTGTTCAATGATGCGCTTGCTGTATACGTACTTCGTCATCGGGATAAAATTCTTGCGCGCAATCGTGCGATCGTACTGCGCAATCGCGCTATCGTCCAGGAATGGATCGATCAGGAATCTCGTGTATCATGGGTTCCTCCTAAAGGTGTTTCGACAAGTTATATTCGACTTGATATTCCTATTGATGATGAACAATTTTGTTTGCATTTGCTTAAAGAGCGTGGCGTACTTTTGGTTCCAGGAAGTCGGTTTGAACTTCCTTGCGGTGCGCGTCTAGGATACTGCGCATCTGAACATGTCTTGCGAGAAGGACTTTCGCGTTTGAGCGAAGAGCTTAAACGTTTCGATTAGTCCATAGATCGATTTTGTATAGTTGATTCTTACACGTTGGGTTATGTACAAAGCCTGAAAGGGTAAGCGCTCTTTCAGGCTGATTTCAGCCTCATCCCGTATGGTCTAAGTACGCCATCGAAGGAGAGGATGAACTATGGATGCAATGGTACTTCCCATGGTCACGGTAGCCCGATCTAATCGGTCCCAACTTAGTCAAAACGTATTTGAGCGCCGTGAAAAAAAATATCTTATGACGCCCGTGCAATACACGTGCTTCATGCAGCAAGTTCACGAACAATTTGTCGAAGATGAATATCCACGTAGTCTTATTCTGAGTATTTATTACGACACACCAGATCATCGTATGATACGTCGGTCTTCTGAAAAGCCGCTGTACAAGGAAAAAATTCGTGTACGTTCATACGGCGAGGCTGGTGCTGATGATCCGGTATTTGTTGAACTCAAGAAAAAATATCGCGGCGTGGTCTATAAACGCCGTCTCCGTTGCAGTCGTCGTGCGGCCGAATGTTTTCTTGCTGGTATGCCGTATGAACAGGCAGTAACGTCATTTCCTATGAACGATATGCTCGACGATCGTTCGAATGCAGAGACGGGAACATCTCGTCTGCAGGATGAGGCGTTGTCTGCGCGGTCATGTCAGATTGCGCATGAAATCACCGAGACGCGTATGCGCTATGGCCTGATTATCCCTTCTATGATGATTATCACTGATCGCGTTGCTCTTCATACAAGAGATGATGCGATTCGAATTACATTCGATCTTGAGCCTCAGTGGAGGACGTCCGATCTCACCTTTGAGCAGAGCTTTGAGGGTACGCCTTTGCTTCCTGAGGGAGAAACGATCATGGAGATAAAATGCCTTGATGCCTATCCTCTTTGGCTCGTGCATGCTCTCAATGTATCTCGGCTGTATCCCACAGCTTGTTCAAAATACGAGCGTGCTTTTACTCAATCTCAAAAGATAGAAGACGGCCGAACATGGCGTTGTGCGAATGAAGGTGACAATCGCTAATGGATACCGTATTCTCAAGCGTTCTTGATCAGGCCGGAACGGCAGCTATCACTCCAGCACAGTTTTTGGCTTGCTCATTAATGTCGCTCATTCTTGGTGTGGCAATTGCCTGCATTTATACCTATCGCCATCATTCGAGCAGAAACTTTGTTATTACGCTCGCGCTGCTCCCACTTATAGTTCAGATGGTTATTGCACTCGTGAATGGCAATATTGGAGCAGGCATTGCTGTCATGGGCGTATTTAATCTGGTACGTTTTCGTTCTATTCCGGGGACTGCTAAAGATATTGGAGCAGTTTTTATGGCAATGGCCGTTGGCCTTGCGACAGGAATGGGATTTTTGGTCTTAGCCGCAGTTTTTACCGTTGTTGTTGGTGTGGCAAACATTGCATTTGTTAGGTCGCCGCTTGGCGGAAGAGAAGGACTTGATTCGGATAAAACACTCAAGATTTCGATTCCTGAAGATCTGGATTACTCTCATATGTTTGATGATCTTTTTGCTCGTTTTACCAGTCGGTCTGAACTTCTTAACGTTCGGACGACGAATATGGGCAGTCTCTACCAACTTGAATATTCAATTACGCTCAAAACAGAAGATGCCGAAAAACCATTGATTGATGCGGTTCGTTGTCGTAATGGAAACTTAGCTGTGCAATGTGGACATCCAATTGTTTCAAAGGAATCACTATGAGCATTCAACTGAGGCATGAACAGAGAGCTGCATTACACGGCGCGCATACACGCTCGCCATATACTACTGATGTTCATGTACGCAGTCGTGCGAATCATCGATGGACGACGCGTGCTGTTCGCATAGTATGTGGCGTTGTTCTTGGTTGTGTGGTACTCATTGGCGCCGCCTGCTCGTATCAGAATGCTACTGCGGGCGATGCAAGTGGCGATACGGGGGATACCGCATCTCCAACAATCGAAGAAGATTTGGCATCGATGGATTTTGGATATAGCGATCGAGATTGTGATGCAACGTATGATGCGTCGTCAGCCACATCAATCGTGTTTGCCGGGAATGGAGTTTCTCTATCTGGAGAAGGCGCAACGGTTTCTGGCTCGACCGTGACGATCACCTCTGGAGGTACCTATGTTGTGAGTGGGTCTTCCAGTAATGGTTCGATTGTCATAAATACTGACGATAAAAAGGTCCATGTAGTTTTGGATGGAGTTACGCTTTCTTGCAATAATGCTCCCTGCATACAGGTTCAAGCGGCAGACAAAGTATTTGTAACGCTTGCAGATGGAACAACTAATGTTCTAAGCGACGGGAGTGGATTCACGACAAGTGATGAAGATGGATCTCCTGACGCAACAATCTACAGTAAAGCTGATCTTGCGTTCAATGGCTCAGGCGCACTTTCGATAACAGCAACCTGTGCACATGCTATTCATAGTACGGATGACGTAATTATCACAGGTGGAACGTATGACATCCAATCGGTTGAAGATGGTATACGAGGAAAAGACTGCGTCAAGATTAATGATGCGTCTATTTCGATTGCAGCACAAAAAGACGGTATTGCCTCGACAAATGATGAGGACAGCAATCGTGGATTCGTCTCGATTGATGGAGGAACGATTGATATTACCGCGGAAGATGACGGCATCCAATCATCGCACTTCACTCGTATAGCAGGAGGATCCATCACGATTACGGCATCTGACGATACGCTGCATAGTGATGCGGATACGCAAATATCAGGTGGTTCGGTTGTACTAAGCGCTGGTGACGATGGCGTCCACGCTGATGACGAATTAGAAATCACTGATGGACTGCTCACTGTTTCGCAGAGTTACGAAGGTCTTGAAGCTCGATCAATTCTGATTTCTGGTGGCCAAAGCGAGGTTTACAGTGATGATGACGGTGTCAATGCATCGTCTGGTTCGCAGAATCAGGATGGGCAGGGTGCTCAAGCTGCTCCTGATATGAGCGGTAATCAGCCATCGACAGGAAATGCATCATCCGACCAATCGACGAATGCTGCCTCGAATCAGATGAGCACTGTACCAACTGCTCAATCAGGGCAGTCAAATGACCAATCGTCTCAAACAAGCACTCAACAAGGACAGACGAGTACCCAATCGCAGGCAAACGGTCAACAGGGGCAAACAAATACTCAACCAAATCAGATGAATGACCAGTCAGGACAAACTGGTCAACCGACTGACCAATCCAGCACGGATCAACCGCAACAAATGGCATCAGGTCCCCAATCGCAAGGCGCGGATCCGTCTGCAGGTGATGCAGGACAAAATTCATGCTCATTTTCTATGACTGGTGGATCTCTGGTAGTGATAAATACTAAGGATGGTGATGGCATTGACTCAAATGGGAGCATAGCAATTAGTGGAGGTACGATTCTTGTTTCGGGGGCTTCGGCACAGGATAACTCGGCAATTGACTACGATACAGAGGCGACGTTGACAGGAGGATGTGTGGTTGCTCTAGGCTCAAGCGGCATGGCAGAAGGATTTGGATCTGACTCTACACAAGCAAGCGTTACGGCATCGGTCAGCTTCCAAGATGGTGATCTTGTATCTCTTACTGATGATTCGGGTACGGTACTTGCATCATTCCGTGCTCAGAATGCTGGATCATGGGCTCTTCTCAGTACTCCATTAGTGGTAGAAGGTACGGACTACTCTATTACGATTGGCGGAAACAATGCAAATGCTGACGATCTTGGCTATGCATCAAGTGGGACAGTGAGCGGGTCTTCTTCATCGTCGTCATCAACGGCATCATTGCAGACCCAGTCGACGAGCGGTCCGAATGGAATGGGAATGGAGGGCGATGGAAACCTGCGCGGATTCCGTGCAGAATCATAAACCGATACCTCGATGAATCCGCCTTCGCGTTATAGTTTGAACAGAGGAAACGAACGGGAGTGAGGACGGGGTCTGGTGGATACGGCATGTACATGGATGGAGAAGTATTTTCCCTCCGTTTTCACCCATTTTAGAATTGCTTATTTGGGCTTATTGGCTCCTCAAGTATGGGTATACTGCGTGCTCCAGCGGGCGGACATTGGAGAGAGTGTTATTCCTCTGTCGTCAACGATATACGCGTCCATCGGCCTTGGCATGATCTTCTTCTCCTTGTTTAGACATGTGACATCCGATCGATCGGAACATCTACTTTCGTGGCCTGCGACAGTTATGACGAGTATTGCTACGATTCCACTCGTTGCGCCACTGTCGCTTGGCACACCAATGATGGAGATGTGGGCAATCATCGGAGGGATCGGTGCTGGATGGATGCTTCTATCATGGGCTCCCTTCTACGCGTACCTTGATATTCGCAATGCAGTTGCGTGCATTTTTGGCGTGATGGCATTTGGGTGCGCAATTGAAGCTGCTGTTGATCTTGCTCCCGATTGGATTGCGGCGATGATTTTAACTATCATTCCGTTCTATTCGGTAGTTGCGCGTGATTCATCCGACAAACATCGACCAACAATAACGCAGTCGAAACGAATTTATTTTGGATCGCTTAAGACGACATCTCCCTGGTTGATTTTGCTTGGTGTTGGCGTATATGGGTGCATCCTTGGGATTATCCCCGGTGTTGCGGGATCGCCTGATGCAGTTGCTCGATGGGAAACGGTGCTTGTTCAGCATGGTTTAGAAATTGTAGCAGCGTGTGCAACGCTTTGGTG
>DIDE01000075.1:4709-6587 GCA_002417975.1 Eggerthellaceae bacterium UBA5808 | reverse complement strand
TGGCTGTAGGTTCAACTGCAACGCCTAAGACAGGCTACCATTTTGTTAATTGGACCAACGACAAAAATGCAACGAATACGACTAATGCTGTACTTACAGCAGCTCAAGTTGATGCGGTAGCTAAGGCGAGTGGCATTTATGAGGCAACGACGTTTACTGCTGATTTTGCTAGCAATACGTATAACGTCGCATTCAATGCAAATGGTGGTACCGGTACGGCTATGGCTGATGAGGCATTTACCTATGGGACATCTGATCCATTAACGGCTAATACGTATACGCGAGCAGGTTATACGTTCCTTGGGTGGGATACCGATGCGAATGCAACTGCTGCAACGTATGCGGATAACGCATCGGTGAGTGACCTTACTAGTACTGATGGTGATACGGTTACCCTTTATGCAATATGGCAAGAACTTGCTGATGTCACAATTACGTATCGAACGAATGACATAACAAGGGGAAGCGTATCGCCTGTTGATGAGCGCGTAAGTCCAGCTACTGGTACTGCGAAGGGATCCCAAGCATCACAAAAGATTGGTTATCATTTTGTTGATTGGTCAAATGATACGAATACGATTAAGACGGTTGGGGCAACGCTGACATCGTCTCAAGTTGATGCCGTAGCTAAGGCGAGCGGTATCTATGAGGCAACGACGTTTACTGCTGATTTTGCAAGCAATACGTACAACGTTGCATTCGATGCAAATGGTGGTACCGGTACGGCCATGGCTGATGAGGCATTTACCTATGGGACATCTGCTCCATTAACGGCTAATACGTATACGCGAGCAGGTTATACGTTCCTTGGGTGGAACACCGATGCTTCATCCCAACAACCGCTGTATAGTGACTCAGAGAATGTGGGCGATTTAAGTAACGTTGACGGTGCAACCGTTACGCTGTATGCACTATGGCAAGAGAATGAAGCGGTAACTATATCGTACCAACCAAATGATGCGGTTATGGGTGACACGCAGCCAGCTAATGAGTCACTACAGCCAGCGACGGGTGTGGCTACAGGATCAACTGCAACGCCTAAGACGGGCTATCATTTTACACATTGGACCAACGATAAAGATGCAACCGAGACGACCGATACTGTACTTTCACCTGATCAAGTTGATGCGGTAGCTAAGGCGAGCGGCATTTATGAGACAACGACGTTTACCGCTGATTTTGCTAGCAATACGTATAGTGTCGCATTCGAGGCAAATGGTGGCACGGGTACGGCTATGGCTGATGAGTCGTTCACTTATGGCACTGCTGCTGCTCTCACAGCGAATACGTATGTGCGTGCAGGCTATACGTTCCTTGGCTGGAGCACTGACGCGAATGCTCTTGCTGCAACGTATGCAGATGGCGAATCAGTAATTGATCTTGCTACTGATGATGGAGAGGTAGTTACGCTTTACGCGGTGTGGAGTAAAGACGAAGTACCTGGATCGGTGAATCCACCTGATTCCGATAATAATGGCGGTTCCTATTCTGGAACTTATCAAAATAATGTAAGCACGATTGATGCGAGTGCATCCACATCTTCAAACGCGGCTGATAATTCAGTATCAACGAATGGTAGTAGCACTGGATCGACTGGAGATACGTTGACTGCTGCAGGTATTACGATGTGCATCTTTTTGGTGACAATTGTTTGCTTGTGCTTAACATTATCCCGCCGTCGTATGCCACGAGGTGCTCATATACGTCGCTAACATTGTTGAGACGCTGGTTATCCATGTACCCTTTATTGGAATCCTGCTGAACGTGTCATGGGGATCGATTCTTTTGTTACTATAGTAATAACAGCGGTTACTGCGAGAGAAAAGATCCCCTTATGAATGCCATGCAAAAAGAGTTCGTTGACTTCATGCTTGAGAA
>DIDE01000075.1:0-4703 GCA_002417975.1 Eggerthellaceae bacterium UBA5808 | reverse complement strand
ACAACAGCCATTGCGCTTTCGCAGCGTCATAATATCAATGTTAACTACAGCTTTAATCGCAAAGAAGCAAAAGACCATGGCGAAGGTGGAAATATCGTTGGTCGCATTCCTCAATCAGGCGATAAAGTTGTTATTGTCGAAGACGTTATTACGGCAGGTACCTCAATTCGTGAGAGTATAGCCATTATGAACAAGCTGGGGAACATCGATATTGTTGGCATCATCGTATCCGTTGATCGTATGGAACGGGGCAGCGTATCCGATAAAACTGCTATCAATGAGATTGAAGACCAATTCGGTATCCCCGTCTTTCCTGTAGTGAATATTAAAGATGTTGCAACCTATATTCATGATGAATATCCAGGTGGATCCAGCATTATTGATGATGCAATGATTGAGAAGATTCATAACCGAATTGTTATTGCTTAACGAAATGCACGACGTAGAGAGATCATCTATGCGTGTGAAATGCAGTGCTTAATGTAATCGACTCCATGTTGAATGCGGCAGTTTATAATGAATAGCGCTTTGTTTATGGGAAGATGCGGATAGGCCTTCGCGTCATCATTGAAATCTCTACAATGGATAAAGTGTTGGTAAGGTACTACGTAATCCGAAAGACGAGGTAGCGGTTTGTCATGCAGATTGTTATTTTTCCTGATCCTGTATTAAAACAGTCATGTGAACCTTGCGGCGAACATGATAAGAGCCTTAAACGTATCGCAAAGCAAATGGCTCATACCATGTATAAAAATAATGGATGTGGTCTTGCAGGTCCTCAGGTCGGTATTTTACAACGAATTGTTGTGCTCGATTGTGATACTGAATCTAATGAGCCTCATCCGGTGACGCTTATTAATCCTGTTGTTGTCGAAACATCGGGTGATGATTGCAAAGAAAACGAAGGATGTCTTTCGTTCCCTGGAATTTCTGTTCCCGTTACTCGAAAAGCTCATGCTGTCGTAACGTATACAGATCTTAGTGGACACAAATGCACGATTGAAGGGGAGGGGCTACTCGGGCGTTGTCTGCAACATGAAATTGATCATGTTAACGGTATAACAATGATCGATCGGTGTGATCCGATTGATCGTTTGCAGGCGATTAGAGATTACGATGCTGCGTTAGCTGCTGGCGCACGTCCGGGTGATGTCTCGATTCGAGCAAAAGGAGAGCGATGAGAATTGTTTTCATGGGGACGCCGGGATTTGCGGCGGAGATTCTTTCGAGTCTGATTTCCCAACATGATGTCGTTGCGGTGTACACCCGCCAAGATGCAGTTCGTGGAAGAGGACGGAAGCTAATTCCGTCTCCTGTCAAGCAGATCGCCCAAAAGGCTGGCATTCCTGTATATACTCCAGGATCGTTAAAAGACGAGACAACGCAGAAGCAGATTGTTTCATTGTCGCCTGATGTGATTGTCGTTGCGGCATATGGGATGATTCTTCCTAAGGCAGTTCTTGATTGTCCGCCTCTCGGATGTCTTAACGTTCATGCCTCACTTTTGCCTCGTTGGCGAGGAGCTGCACCTGTTGAGCGCGCTATTCTTGCTGGTGACAAAGAGGTTGGCGTGAGCATTATGCGCATGGAGGAAGGGCTTGATACGGGCGATTACTGTGTTGTTCGATCGACCGAGATTGCTGATAAGACGTCCCCTGATCTTTCGCGTGAGCTCGCGGTACTTGGTGCCCAAGCGTTGCTTACCGCATTAACGCTTATCGATGCGGGATCGGTTGAGTGGAAACATCAAGATGATTTCTTTAGCACCTATGCGAATAAGATCAATAAGCGTGAGTTTTTCTTATCACCGACCGATCGTGCTTCTCAAAGCATGCTTAAGGTTCAGGCTTCATCTCCTGCTCATCCAGCTCGTTGCGTAATTGCTTCGCGCACTGTTTCAGTGCTACGTACGCGTAAGATCGAAGGGTTCCAGTTGCTGGATGATTTGAAACATCTTCATCAAGGTCGTGTCATTTTATTTCATAAAGCTCTGTATATCGGTTGTTTTGACCAGCCGCTTGAGGTGCTTGAACTCCGACCAGATGGCAAGCGATCTATGTCTGGTATGCAATTTGCGACGGGCGTACAAAATATTAAAAGTGGTTTAATCACCTGGGATGAAATTCATGTCTAAACTTAGTCCTGCGCGTCGTATGGCGCTTAAAGTAAATTGCGAAGTGCGCCATCGTGAAGCATTTGCTCCCGAATTACTCGATACTGAGCTTGAACAGTATGATCGTCCAATGAAAGCGGAAGATCGTGCATTTGCGCGCGTGCTTGTATTGGGTGTTACAGCAACATTAGGAACACTGGATGAACTTATCAACCGTTGCCTACGTTCGCCATCTGATATTAAGGATGACGTGCGTGATGCGCTTCGTATTAGTGCGTATGAATTAATCTTCTTACATAAGGCCCCTCATGCTGCTGTCGATCAAGGTGTGGAGCTTGTTAAGCATGTTGCGCCTCATGCAGGTGGACTTGCTAATGCTGTTTTGCGCAAAATTGCTACAGCAACAAAGACATTTCCGTTTGGGGATCCCGATACAAACGATGAGGCACTTGCACGTCTGTACGGTTTCCCACTTTGGATGGCTCGGCTTCTTGTTCAGACAATGGGTCGCGTAAATGCGTCGGATTTTATGCGTATATCTAACCAACCTGCTCCGGTGTTTGCGGCGGTCAATAGCTTGAAATCGGACGATGATCGTGTGTCTCGTGCTTTTATTGAAGAAGCTTCGCATTGTAAAGATGCTGAACAACTGGGGGACAAAAAGCCCGTTGAACGGATGCGCTTAGCTCCTAAGCTTGCACCTCTTCCTGGGTGCTTACTCCTCAATGATGCGACGCTAATCATTTCTCCTACTGCTCATAAACTTTTTGAGCGAGGTTCATTACTGGTAAGTGATTGCTCGGCGCAAGCGATAGCACTTCTTGCGATTCCTCATGATTACCCTCAGCATGGTTTTCTCGAAATCGGTGCAGGGAGGGGAACTAAGACAATCCTTATGCAATCAGGTGCGAACAGAAGATTTAAGCGTCAAATGCCGCTTACGGCTTGTGATGTTCATGGCTTTAAGAAGCACCTTCTTGAGGATCGCGCTCATTGTTATGGTGTGAACATTGATCATGTGATATGTGGCGATGCACGTGAGGCTAATACGTTTGATTCAAAGCGGATGTATTCAGCAGCATTTATTGATGCTCCTTGTTCTGGAATTGGCACACTTCGTCGTCATCCTGAGTTACGGTGGAGGCTCAAAGAGGAAGATATCACCTCGATGGCACAGAACGGGTATACTATGCTCATGTCAGTTGCCCCTCATATAGAAGTAGGGGGACAGCTTACGTATGCGACATGTACGGTGACGCATGAAGAAAATGAGTTGGTGATTAAGCGCTTTCTTTCTACGCCTGAGGGACGTCGTTTTCGTATTGTTCCGACATCTCTGACGCCTAAGGATCCGTTGTTCTTTAAAACATTGCTCACAGAACGTGGGTGTGATGCGCATTTCGCTGCTTGTCTGCGGTGTGTTGAATAAAAACGTGTACAATCATCAAGGATGATTCGACTGAAGAAAGGGTATGTAATGCAAGCTGCACGAATCATGGAATTTATCGGCGTTGCCGAAAAGGCCGCCATTGCGTCTGCTGAATGGAATGGCAAAGGAGACAAGGTCTCTGCTGACCAAGCCGCAACGACTGCGATGCGCGATGCATTTAACGATATTGATTTTTCTGGTCGTATCGTAATTGGTGAAGGCGAGCGCGACGAAGCTCCAATGCTCTATATCGGCGAGGAACTTGGCCGTGGTGGCGAGGGTATCGATATCGCCGTTGATCCGCTCGAGGGCACGAACCTTTGTGCTTACAACAAAGCTAATGCGCTGTGCACGATTGCTGTTGCACCACGTGGATCATTGTTGTTTGCTCCTGATACGTATATGTGGAAGATCGCTGCTGGTCCAGAGTGCGTAGGTAAAATTGATATTGAAGCTACTCCTGCCGAAAATATTAAGGCAGTTGCAGAAGCTTTGGGTAAATCTGTCAACGATGTTAATGTGTGCGTACTTGATCGCGAACGTCATGCTGACCTAATTCAGGCATGCCGTGATGCTGGTGCGCGTGTTCGCCTTATTGATGATGGCGATGTTTTTGGTGCTATCGCGACTGCTGTTCCTAATACGGGCATTGACCTGTACATGGGTGCTGGTGGAGCTCCAGAAGGCGTTCTCGCTTGCACAGGACTGAAAGCTATTGGCGGTATGTTTATGGGCAAACTCGCGTTTGACATCGATCCTCATGGTGTCGAGAAACGTGCTCGTGCCGAAAAGACCGCTAAGGTTGATCTTGATGCACCGTTGACTATGGATATGTTGGTCCGTAGTGATGACGCGGCATTTATCGCATCGGGTGTTACTGATGGTGAGATGGTGTCTGGTGTGTCTAAGGCTGACGGTTCGATTACGACCGAGACAGTTGTTATGAATGCGCTTGATCGCACCGTGCGCTTTATCCGCACGTGTCATCGTGGCGAAAAGGGACTTGTTCGTTTCTAGTCCATGCGTTCAATTATTGTTTGGTATGCTGCCATGTGTTGTATTACACATGGCAGTTTTTTATGCTGCTGAGTGAATTCGTTTTACGAGGCACGCTCGATTTGTACTATCGCATAAGAGTGGGCGTCGACATATGTCGACGCC
>DIDE01000038.1 GCA_002417975.1 Eggerthellaceae bacterium UBA5808 | reverse complement strand
GCTGGATCAGTCGTGATAAAGCTAAAGTCTGTGTAGAGACGTGCGGTCTTTTCATTGTAATTGCCGGTGCCCAGTTGCGTGATGTATTGCAGTCCTTCGGGGGTGCGTCTGGTGATCGAGCAAATCTTGCTATGCACTTTGTAATCGTGGAAGCCGTAAATGACGTTAGTTCCAGCCTCTTCAAAGCGCTGTGACCAAATAATATTATTCTTCTCATCAAAGCGAGCGCGCAATTCAAAGAGCGCAGTGACTTCTTTACCTGATTCAGCGGCATCGATGATTGCTTCTGCCAGGTGTGACTGATTAGCAAGACGATAGAGTGTGATCTTGATCGATACTACTTCAGGGTCGTGTGCGGCTTCGCGAAGCAATTGGATAAAGGGATCCATACTTTCGTACGGGTATGAAAGCAATACCTCATGTTCCTGAACCTGCTCCGTGATGGAACGATTGCGCTCCAAGCAGGCAGGCCAAGAGGGGGCAAACGGCGTACTTATGAGTGGCGCGCGCATATCTTTAGAAAGCATGCCGGGCAGTGCAAACGCATAACCCATATCGAGCGGCACTGCTGACGTAAAGACCTGATGCTGCTCGAGGTGTAAGCGTTTAAGAAGGAAGCCTGAAGTGGTCGCGGACAATTTGCGGCGACTTTCGAGGCGCACAGGGGCAAGACGTGCACGCTTTTTAAGGATGCGTTTCATGTGCTCGCGGTAATCTTCTTCACGCTCGTCGGCGCCTTCGGTTGCATCGAGATCTGCGTTGCGGGTTACACAGATAATATTGCTATGTTTGACGTGATACATTGAATAAACTTCATGCACCATAGCTTCGAGTGCGTCTTCCAAAAGGATAAAACGGAATCCCTGACCTGGCAGTTTGATAACACGACGGCACTGCGCAGGAAGAGGAATAATGCCTAAGGTAACGCCTTCGGCGCCAAGATTCTTTGCTTTTTTGCGAGCTTCCTTAAGTTCGGCACGCTCTTCCTTGGTCATCTCGGATTTCTTTTTTTCGCTGCCTTCGGTAAGGCGCACGATAATGTAGAGCGCACCGTTTTCCAAATGCGGGAAAGGATGACGCGCGTTAATAATCTGCGGACTCAAAAAGGGAAGTACATTAAGATGCATATGATCGATCAGGAAATCGCGCTGATCGTCATTAAGGTCGCGGAAGGTGAGTCGTTTGACTCCCTGCTTAGCGAGATCTTTTTGGATCGTGGCATAGATTCGTTCCTGAAGAGGGTACAGCTCATGGCAACGAGCATAGATTGCCTGAAGTTGCTCCTCTGGAGTCATATTTGATTTTGTATCGATGACCTGCTTTTTGAGAAGCATGAGATCGGTTAGACTTCCTACGCGGACCATGAAAAACTCTTGGAGGTTGCTCCAAAAGATCGATACAAACTGAAGGCGTTCGAGTAGAGGGACACTTTCGTCTGCACCCTGATCGAGAACGCGCTCATTAAATGTTAGCCACGAAAGTTCGCGATTTTGCATGTAAGGATGTGCAGGTCGATGCTTTTCTATCGATCGTTGTGCATTGTCCTGTTGTGCTACTTTTACCTCATGCTCGGAAGTTGCAGTACTATGTTTGTCTTGGCTCTGCTTAACTAGAAACATGAAAATCCCCTTGCCGTTCATGGTGTACCCGTCGCACTGAGCGAATACGTGCGATGTATTCTGGCTGGTGCACGTGCTATCTAATGCCATTGTTCGGTCATTCGCCCTCGCGCGATACCTTAAGCATTGGATCTATCCCTTATTGTATACGTTGTTTGCATAACGCCCGCGAATGTAACCGCGTTGAAATAAGGTCTCTCCAACTGTATTGTAGCGCTGATCTAGTCATTTGCGAGTGCATATCCGTCTTTTGCGGGTGTACTCTAGTTGAATCGTTTCCGCATAGTGCTCGATGATACGATGAAGCGTATATGCATAGCAATTTATAAAATTTCAAAAATATGCAAAGAATAGAACTGTCTAGATTCGATAGTATTTCGCGATGCTCGTTACCGCCCATTTGGCTTAGGAACAGCGTTAAGCATACGTTCGATAAGATAGCCTTCGCGAACTCCGCCTTTGCAAAGCTTAATCTGCGATGCGCCAAAATAACTAAGAAGCTCTTGCGCGATAAGGCATCCAGGCACGATCGTGTGAATTCGATCTGGAATAACCTTTAAAGCAAGATGTGCGAATGTTGCTTGGTCGCGTCGACAGAGTCCAATAAGGCGCGCGATATCACTCGAATCAAGCGTCGAAGGCCGGTCGCTCTCTTTTCTAACTTCGCCAACGAGTTTAGCGATGCCTCGCAAACTCCCACCAATGCCATAGAGCGTTTGGCATTGAGTTTGACGATAGGCATATTCTTCCTCAAGGCGTTTTCTAAACGATGTGGCGATCGCATCTATTTCGTCATCTGTTGGGAGAATACCATGCACCTGCTGCGTAAACGATGAAAGCGATCCCTGAGGAATGCTTACATTATCGCCGTCGATTCCACTAGCAAGATGCGAAAGTTCTGTTGATCCTCCGCCAATGTCAGTAAGGACACCACTGGTAAGTTCGCTTCCGCTCGCGGCTCCGACATATCCCAGGTGGGCTTCGTCGGCGGCTGTCAATATATGAATGTGGCAGTTAATGGATGCTTCAAGGCGCTGAGTCACTGACTGAGAATTACGGCAGTTGCGCAAAAAAGCAGTGGCAAAGATATCTACTGCCTTGCAGCGAAAAAACGAAGCACGTTGTATTTGACTGCGTATTGCTTCTGTGGCATGTACGATACCTTGCTCGCTCATAATGCCATCTTCGACATATGATGCGAGTCCTGCCATAACCTTATGGTTCAGAACAATTCGAAGGTCTTTACGTCGATAGCTTGCTTTTGTGTCTCGATCGATCTGGTAAATGCAAAGACGTACGGTGTTGGAACCGCAATCGATGATGCCATATCGTGCCATAATCCACTCCCACCCCGTAGCGCATTGTCGGATGTGTTTGCATCGTTCACGCTGCGTTCGGATTGCTTTTCATAGGCTGACTCTCTGAGATTACCTTCGACTGTACCAGAAGGAGCAACTGCTGCGTATAACTACGCAAAAACTTTGTTGTAATGTCCACGTACAATGCCGTGTTGTTGTGGCGTGCGCTATTCAAACTCTTATGGTTGATGTTCTGTACGGGCGTCGTTTTGCATACGGTACACTCTTCTCATTGTGCCGTCTTTCTTTGTAGGTAAATTGACAATTACTAGTTTGGTGCGCTATGGTGCGCACAGATGAGCACAAAAGGGACCATATAGCCTATGATTGAGGCAGAGGAGAATCGCTCATGCCCGTTTAAGGGCCAGACGGAGGCGGATCATGCTCGACAAGATCGATTTCGACGTAGCGAATATCACCAAGGAAGAGTACAAGGGAGTACATGATGATCTCGTTGATCGTCTGGTCGTACTCCAACAACGCGCTCATGCAGCAGGCATTGGTTTGGTTGTGCTGTTTGAAGGATGGAACGGTGCTGGCAAGGGTGGAAGAATATCTGATCTTCTCTACCATCTGGATGCACGAGCGACATCGGTACATGTGACAACTGATTACGATACAAAGTTTGCGCGTTTAAGCCATAAAAAGGATTACGGTGTTTCGGAATTCTTTCCTCCTATGCAGCAATTTTGGGAGGCGCTTGGCTCGCGCGGTACGATGACGATTTTCGACCGTGGCTGGTATCTAACGGCTATTCAACGCATGCTTTACGGTGACTATGATGAAACGCTCAAAC
>DIDE01000055.1 GCA_002417975.1 Eggerthellaceae bacterium UBA5808 | reverse complement strand
ATTGGTGGTGCTCGCGCGATTCAGCTGGATGATCAAATCGGATCATTGGAAATTGGTAAGATGGCCGATATCATTGCTATTGATATATCAAGTTCACACCAGATGCCGACAACCGATCATGTTTCTGCTGTTGTCGGAACGACGAGTGGCGGTGATGTTGTGATGAGTATGGTGGGCGGAACGATTCGCTATGAACAAAATCGTTGGCATGTCGATGTGGAAGTAGCAAAGAACATTGCTACGATTATTGGAATTCGTGGTAAACTGCGCCGATAAATGTGTATGGTACAAAGGTGCAGCTTACATCGATGAAGGTACAAAAGCCGGAGGGGCTTTATCGTACCTGCCTCTAGGAATGAGATCTTGCATATTTTGAAGATGCTCATCGATATTAATTGTATAGTACGGTGTGGCTGGATTCGTGCCCAGATAGCACGATTGAGATAGGGAAAGATGTGAGGGTTTTCGTATGTCAAAGAAACAAAAGATGAGTGAAAAACAGCGCCAAGCTCGTGTGGCCGAAGCTCGGGAGCATGAACGTCTTGCGAAGGAGAAGCGTGAGCGTTCAGACCGTATGAAAAAGATCTTTGTCATTGCGGTGTGTGTCATTTTGGTGCTTGCGCTAGGGATTCCAACGATGGCAATCGCCGTCATGGGTGGCGCGCACTGAGCCATTGCGCTACTATACATTTCGATATGGCATGCGTCCGATGAGTGGAGTATACGGACGCTCGGAGAGTTGAGAGGTTTCCTTTGTTTGGTATCGGAGCAAATGAGCTCTTTCTTATCTTACTGTTTGGCTTTCTGATCTTTGGTCCCGACAAGCTTCCTGCGCTTGCTAAGACTATTGGTCAAGCGATCAGTAAATTTAAGAACGCGCAAGAAGAAATGAATCACGTTATTAAGACCGAGGTCTATGATCCTGCGTCGTCCGATGAACCGTTTAAGAATCCTCTTGACGTGCTCTCGAAAGTCGAAGATGCAGGGAAAAAGGGTGCCCAGAAAACGGGGACTCCTGAAAAGAAAGAAAGCTTTACCGAGCGTAAAGCGAAATATGACAAAGAGCGAGCTGAACGAATCAAAAACGAGTCAGCTTCGCATACTGCTGGTCAAGCATCCGGCAAGGACAAGAACGCGCCTGTGCCAACGGCTGACGATTTGTACGGGGTAACGACTCATTCAACATCTACGTCGTCGACAGGTAAGGCGGCTTCATCCAAAGAGACGAAAGATCCTGCGCCTGTGTCGAAACCGCATACGAGTACGGCAAAAGGTAAACCTTCTGGGCGCAAGGTGAATAGTCCTGTTTTGTCTTCGACGCCTGCGCATGATGCTGCGGTAGCTGGATTTGCAGCGGCAGATGCACGGCGTGAAGCTGCGCGTTCGAAAACTTCCAAGGGCTCAAAAACTTCTGGCAGTCATGCTACAACAGCTTCTAAGACGTCCGGGAATCAATCTAAACCAACGAGCCGTAAGGCGTCTGGTGCTAAAACGTCGAGTGCCAAAAAATCGAGTACTCGTACTAAAGCATCGACTACAAAGAAATCAAGTAGTCGTGCCAAGACGTCAAGTACTCATACCAAGGCATCGGATAGCCGTTCGACTAACTCCGGTGCTCATACATCGTCAAAATCAACTAAGAAGGGGGAGTAGATCATGCCTATCGGTCCTGCACGTATGCCCCTTCTCGATCATCTTGGAGAATTGCGTATGCGCCTTGTGCGTATCGCCGTATGTCTGGTTATCGCGATGTGCATTTTTTACATGGCTACACCGACGATTGCACAATTTGCTCTGCAACCTGTTTCACCTTATATGCCGCATGATGATGCGGGCAATGTGGTAATGAATGTTTTCGGAGCGTTTGATGCATTCCAGGTACGTTTTATCATCTCATTATGGGCGGCTATTATTGCTTGCATGCCGGTTATAATTTGGCAGCTGCTTGCATTTTTCTTGCCAGCGCTTAAGCCTAAAGAGCGTAAGTGGTTCCTTCCGACGTTTGCTGTTGCTGTCGCATTGTTCATTTTCGGAACGGTATTTTGTTACAACATCATTTTGCCGCCAGCGTTTCAGTGGCTTACGGATCAAGCAAACGGATTTGCTCAAATTACGCCTCAGGCCGATAAATGGATCGATATTATTATCAAGTTCGAAGTAGGGTTTGGCCTTGCCTTTGAGCTGCCTTTGGTTGTGTTCTACCTCACGATATTCGAGGTTATTCCTTATGCTAAGTTGCGTGCGAGTTGGCGAACGGTATACATCGTTTTGATGGTCGTGTCGGCATTCGTAACGCCTGATGCATCTCCTGTCACAATGTTCCTGATGTTTGGTGCGATGATCGGATTGTATGAGATCAGTTTGGCGGTTGCTCGTATTGTGCTGGGGAAGCGAATAAAAGAGCAAAAAGCCGAAATGGAGCAGGAAGAACGCGAAGAAGCTGAATGGCAAGCCGAATGGGCCGAAAAAAAGCGTAAGCGCGAGCTAGAAAAAGAGGAATAGTCATCTATTACTGTGCTTTCTAGCTGATGTAAGGTAATGGATCGCGTTTGCATTACCTGACGAACGTGAGGACTGATGCTATCGGTGCTGAGATGAAAGGAGAAGACGATGCATGAGTTGGGCATCATGAGCGGCGTACTGGATGCGGTGGATAAATCCGCCAAGCAGGCGCAGGCCGACAAAGTACTAAAGATCTCGCTTTCTATTGGCGTTATGACCGAGGCAATTGAAGATTCTCTCCGCTTTGCTTTTGAGGCGCTCACCGAAGGCACCTATATGGAAGGTGCCGATCTCGAGATCAATATGGTTGAGCCTCGTAGCCGATGTTTAGAATGTGGAAAAGAATTTAATCACGATCGTTTCCATGTTCTTTGTCCTGAGTGTGGTAGTTTTGCAACCGAACTCCTTCAAGGGCGCGAGATGCAAATAGATTCGATTGAAGTAGACATTCCAGACGACGTATCTAATACTTCGGCGGATTCTACGCCTACTGGATCGACGAATGGGGATTCCTCTGCTTCTGCAGATGTCGGCTCTGCTGTATCGCTAACGGACTAAACAGGCATTTCGACTGATAAGTTTTGTTACTGGTTGGCGGGCATTGAGCGGTTTTTTCTGAGGATTGGATACTGCTTCTATCTTCCTTGTAATGTTTGTCTAACTCGATGAATAGACAGTGCAAATTTTTCTCTGACGTATAAACAGTGTTACAAATAGTCTTCATAGTGTTACAGTATCCGTTGAAGGTATAGATCTAACGTAGTGTATAAAATGAAGGGCGGATCGATATGCAGATTGATCTTAAACAGCCGATATTGGCAAAAAATGATAAGCTCGCCGAGCAGAACCGAGCACTCTTTGCAAAGAAACACGTATACGTTCTCGATATTCTTGCAAGTCCTGGATCGGGCAAAACGTCAACTATTCTAGCGACGATTGAGGCTCTGCGCGATGAATTCAATATTGCAGTTATCGAAGGCGATATTGCCTCGCAGGTCGATTCCGATCGTATTAAGCAGCAGGGGATAGCTGCCGTTCAGATTAACACGGGTGGCGCATGCCATCTTGAGAGCAATATGATTCAGCGAGCAATTAGCGTTCTTGATCTTGATGATCTCGATCTTATTTTGATCGAAAACGTGGGCAATCTTGTATGCCCGACCGATTTTGACTTGGGCGAAAACGTTAAGGTCATGATTTTGAGTGTCCCCGAAGGTGACGATAAACCGCTGAAGTATCCTGGAGTTTTCCAAGTTTCAAAAGCAGTTGTGCTCAATAAGATTGACACGAAACCCGTATTCAACTTTGATGAACAAGCATTTGATGACTCAGTTCAACAGCTGAATCCTACCGCTCCTGTGTTCCCGATATCTGCAACTTCGGGTGAAGGCGTAGATGCGTGGGCTCAGTGGTTGACGGATCAGATTCACACCGTTCAAGCGTAGCGTACTTCCGGTAAAGAAGCTTTGCGGTACATGCGTGTATGAACTAATGCAATGTGGCTAGCCTAGTACAGATTAACCTTATACCGTTAGTCTGACGTGGCTAGCTTTTGTATTTGGTTGAGCTGCATATACGAGTTAATGAAACGCGGCTAACCTTTATATTTGGCTGAGCTTCCTTTTTGTGCAATTATGCAATGCGTTTGAAACATTAAGGGACGATACTTAAGACTCTAGCGAGAGGATCGACAATGCGTGAACAGGAAAAATATCGTATTTGCGTTACTGCTCTTAAGGACTATGTAGCCAATGCTCACTTTGATGATGTTGTTATAGGCTTATCGGGCGGAATTGATTCTAGTGTCACAGCCGTCATGTGTGTCGACGCATTTGGCGCTGACCATGTGCATGGCGTTTTGCTTCCTGGTCCGTATTCGACAGATCATTCTGTTGACGATGCCGCGGCTCTTGCGCATGCCCTCGATATTGAGACGCATACTATGTCGATTTGCGAACCATATCATGCCTTTAACGCAGAATTCAAGCGCGTTTGGGACCATGAACTCGATGGCCTTGCGAGTGAGAATACACAGGCGCGTTGCCGCATGGTCTGCCTTATGGCACTGTCTAATGCCCATCGTTGGATGCTTGTGAACACAGGCAATAAGAGTGAAGCGATGATGGGATATTCAACACTGTATGGCGATACTGCGGGGGCTTTTGCGCCATTGGGCGGGTTGTATAAAACCGATGTTTATGCACTTGGACGCTGGCGCAATCGGGATGCGACAGATCATGGTATGCAGCTGCCTATTCCTGAGCATGTGTTCATCAAGCCGCCAAGTGCCGAACTTGCTCCCGAGCAACAAGATGAAAAAAGCTTGGGTATTGATTATGCATCTTTGGATCGCATCCTTATTGATTTGTTTGAGTTAAACGAAGATGTTGATACCGTCGCAGAAAAATCTGATGATGCGGAGTTTGTTCGTCACGTATACGCGACTGCTCAGGCTTGTGCATATAAACGTGCCATGGAGCCGCCTTATCCAGATACTCTTTTTTATCGATAGGCATATGTCGCGAAGAAGTGATCTATTGTAAGCGATGCCTCTTATTGAGTGCGTCGTCTCTCTCGCCATATAACGAAACGGTGACAGCTCAGTGAAATCTGTGTCATGGACACTGAGGTTTTCTCATTTTCTCTTGCGCGTGATAAATCTGGTGTTATGATTGCACCGTTGCGTTTAGCACTCATCCATTTTGAGTGCTAGCACTTTCAACCGAAGAAAAGTAAACAAGTATGGCTCGATTATCCAAATGAATGGATAGAGCGTACGACGGAAGGAAGGCTGCATTATGGATTTGAAACCGTTGGGCGATCGCATCATCGTCAAACAGGATGAAGCAAATGAAACGACTGCTTCAGGCCTCTATATCGCTAGTGGTGCCAAGGAAAAGCCAACGAGTGGTGTTGTGCTCGCTGTTGGTCCTGGCAAGCTGAACGATGATGGCAAAAACCTGCCCATGCCCGTCAAGGTCAACGATCATGTGATCTATGGCAAATTTGGCGGAACGGAAATTGAAGTCGAGGGCGAAAAGGTTGTTATTCTTCGCTCGGACGACATCTATGCGATCAAGGGTTAGTCGCTCCCTGTCAGATAAACAAACCGAGTAACGGATCGAAAGGAAACATACATCATGGCAAAAGATGTGAAGTTTAACGAAGATGCACGTGGTGCTCTTGCCGCTGGTGCTCATAAACTCTCTGATGCTGTCAAGGTAACGCTTGGCCCTAAAGGACGCTACGTAGCACTTGAGAAGTCCTACGGTGCACCGCTTGTCACCAACGATGGTGTCACGGTTGCTAAGGAAATCGAGCTTGAGAATCCAGTCGAGAACATGGGCGCACAGCTCGTTCGCGAAGTTGCTGTCAAGGCAAACGATGTTGCTGGTGATGGTACAACGACCGCAACGCTGCTGACTGATGCTTTGGTAAGCGAAGGTCTGCGCAACGTTGCTGCTGGTGCTGACGCACTGGGCATTCGTCGCGGAATTAACAAGGCTGTCGACGCAGTTGTTGATTCGATCAAATCAGATGCGATCGAAGTATCTGGCAAAGACCAGATTGCCAATGTTGGTACCATTTCTGCTGGTGACGAGCAGATCGGTGAAAAAATCGCCGAAGCTATGGACCTGGTAGGCAAAGACGGAGCTATCTCTGTTGAAGAAAGCCAGACGTTTGGTATTGAGCTCGAGCACGTCGAGGGCATGCAATACGATCGTGGATATATCAGCCCTTACATGGCAACTGATATGGAAAAGATGGAAGCAGTCATGAAGGATCCTTACATCCTGCTGACTGACCAGAAGATTTCCAACATTCAGGATCTCGTTCCATTGCTCGAGACTGTTATGAAGTCGGGTCGTCCTCTGTTTATCGTTGCAGAAGACGTTGATGGCGAGGCTCTTGCAACAATTCTGCTCAACAAGATCCGTGGAACGTTCAACTGCGTTGCTATCAAGGCTCCTGGCTTTGGCGACCGTCGTAAGCGTATTCTGGAAGACATCGCTACTGTCACTGGTGCTCAGGTAATCGATAAGGACTTCGGCATGACGCTTGCTGACGCAACCGTTGAAATGCTGGGCCATGCGAAATCCGTTAAGGTCGACAAGG
>DIDE01000025.1 GCA_002417975.1 Eggerthellaceae bacterium UBA5808 | reverse complement strand
CCACGACACAACTGTTGAATGCAAACTGGTGAAGAAACATGTCACTTAGACCTATTGGAGATACCAAGGTTGTATCTTCGAATACATTCTGACCAAGGAACATGCCGTTAAGACGTATACATAACCTTAATGGAGCGCCTTAGATGAAGCGTTGGCGAATAGATGCCGATTCGTGTTTTTCAATTTTAGACAATAGGTAAAACGTCTCCATAGCACCTGATGAAAAGCGTGACCTATAGGATTCGAAATTTCTCCGATATTATAAGAGTGAAAAAATCTCGCGTTTCGGCCTGCATTTGTCATCGTGTCGTACATTCGTTGCGCAGGCAGCGTAAAGCCAAAGCATGAAACAAATCTTGACTCGTGGAAGAAAAGAGTTCCAAACATAATGCCGGGTTTATAGGACAAGAAGAACTTAGAGCATAATATCAGACTCATAGAACAAGAGGGGCTTAGAACGCAATTCCGCAGAAAAAGAGAGGCTCGGAGGCTTATGAACTTATAGTCCAAAAGAAAATTCCCAAACTCAAATCTGAGATTTTGTCCTATAAGCTGAGAATTCCCAAACTCTAGTCTGGGCATAGAAAAAGGGAGGAGGCTTATGCCCTCTCCCTTTCTCATGGCTACATAAAGAAAGAACTTATAGCTTCGTGACGTTGCTCGCCTGAAGTTTACCGTTTGCACCCTCAGTAATGTCAAAGCTGACGGGAGCGCCTTCCTCGAGGGTTTTGAACCCATCCATCTTGATCTCTGAAAAATGTACGAAGAGATCTTCGCCATCCTTCTGAGAGATGAAGCCATAGCCCTTTTCAGGGTTGAACCACTTTACAGTACCTTCCGCCATTGTTTCCTCTTTTCATCTATCCCTCAAGGGGATCCAAACTCTCTTCCGAATGCATGGCGTGCATTCGGAATCGCCCACACAGGGCTGCTAGAAAGACACTCTACACTATTCGAGCGCGTTTTATGACGGAATTCCGTCATTTGATGAATTTTTCTCAGAACTCAACGCATCTCGCTCAAGGAAGTTACACATCATTTGCTTTGGTTTATCCGTTTCGTCCAAGTCGAATCCATACGAATGGGCAAGTGCGCGCGCCTGTTGCGCTCGTAAATCAGCCTTATCATTGCTTCCCGTCTCATGCAGATAGGAAGACTCAAGGAGCAGAGAACGCCCCACATACTCCACAACATGAGGATCAGTCCCCGTTACCTGAAGAATGCTCGCAATTGAACCTGGCGCAAGTGAGAGCAACACCGAACCATCAAGTTCAGTTGCCGAAGCAATGCCTGCCTCTATAAGTTCAGCGGCAGCAGCAGGATCATGATCTTCGCCACCCGCCTTTTCCATACTTTGACGTATCGCGGCAACAAGTTGCAAAATCATGCGCATCAGATAATCTTGTTCGAACATCCTCGTCTCCTTCCCCACACTATCTCGACAAATTGTATCATCGCGCTGCAGTACTATAGACCGCAGTTTGATGGCGGTACAACGCCGATGTGCTCAAATGCACGAGCAGTTGCTTGGCGCCCCTTAGGAGTGCGCACCAGCAGCCCCTGCTGCATAAGAAACGGCTCATAGACGTCTTCGACAGTGTCTGGGTCTTCGCTCA
The DNA here is from genome assembly GCA_002417975.1 of Eggerthellaceae bacterium UBA5808. Taxonomy (GTDB): domain Bacteria; phylum Actinomycetota; class Coriobacteriia; order Coriobacteriales; family Eggerthellaceae; genus UBA5808. Next base: position 3,159 of record DIDE01000025.1, on the reverse strand, counting down.
AAGCACTCGCTAACGTCGTTAGCCCAACGGGACGACCACCAAACTGCTGACAGAGCAAACCAAGAATCCGATTATCGACCGAGTCAAGGCCAAGATCATCAACTTCAAAGAACGATAAGGCACGCGCAGCACAATCTTCATCAATCGTTCCGTTTTCTTTAACCTGTGCCCAATCACGCACACGCTTGAGCAAACGATTAGCAAGTCGCGGCGTCCCTCTACTCCGACGCGCGATTTCAATTGCACCCTCACGATCAATTGGCACATCAAGAATCTGTGCAGATCGAACCACGATATCGGCAAGTTCATCAGGCGTATAGTAATTCAGGCGAAATGCAATGCCAAAGCGATCGCGCAACGGCCCTGTCAGCAGCCCCGTACGCGTTGTTGCTCCAATAAGCGTGAACCGAGGCAAGTCAAGACGAATCGATCGAGCTGCAGGACCTTTGCCAACAACAATGTCAAGTACGTAATCCTCAAGTGCAGGATACAGGACTTCTTCGACGGTGCGGTTCAGACGATGAATCTCATCGATGAACAGCACGTCGCCTTCCTCCATATTAGTGAGGATTGCTGCAAGATCTCCCGTTCGTGCAATAGCTGGTCCACTCGTCGTTTTAATGTGAGCACCAAGCTCATTAGCAACGACTGTTGCCAGCGTTGTCTTGCCTAATCCCGGAGGACCCGAAAACAAAACATGATCGAGTACATCATCACGCTGACGAGCAGCTTCAATAAGAATGCGCAGGCTGTCTTTGATCTTGGTTTGTCCCAAATATTCATCGAGCATATGAGGACGTAAGCTGTGATCAAGTTCAAGATCATCCTCGATCAAGTCCGGCGAAGCTATGCGATCCTTCGGAGCGGTCGGCGCTGATGATTGCATATCTGCATCTATTGGCGCGGAGGATAAAGTTGCATCAGTTGCTGCAGCTAAGCGGGACGGACGCGCAGTTGGATCTTTAGATTTAGCTACACTCTTCGACACAGTCGACGTCGAATGCGCATTCTTATCTGTTTGAGCAGACTCATCCGCATCATGACGTTCGTAGACCAGACCTTCTATCGGCGTATTAGATGTCGTAGGCACGCTCTATTCCCCCAATCGCTGCAATGCGTAGCGCAGCATATCGGATTCAGATGCACCTTTAGATACACCGCGTAGAGCAACTTCTGTCTCGGCAGCAGTAAAGCCCATACCAAGAAGAGCTGCGGTAACCTCACCATAAGCCCCACTCATTTCTGATGGACTAGTTGCGCTCGCTGTTGACGTGACAACATCTGCCAAAGCGGATTTAAGCTCAAGGATAAGTCGCTGCGCAGTTTTCTTACCTACACCGGGAATACGGGCGATTGTTGCACTATCATCCGATTCGATTGCATTAACAATTTGGTCTGGCGTAAGCGTGGACAGCGCCGCTAGAGCAACCTTAGGACCAATCCCCGATACGGTAATGAGATGTTCAAAGAGATCCTTTTCGGCCTGGGAAAGAAATCCATATAAAGATAGTTCATCTTCACGTACATACATATGCGTGAAAACCGTTATCGTCTCGCCACGCTCAGGTAGATGAGAAAGAGAACGTGCCGACATTCCAACCGCATACCCAATGCCACCAACTTCGATAATAGCCTGTTGGGCATCGTGAGCAGCAACTGATCCTTTTAGATAAGCAATCACGTCGTACCAGCACCTCTTTCCCTTTTGAAATATCTCTACGTCTTACTATGTTCTATCAAGCAGTGTAATCATCAATCAACCGCGTATTAGTCATCAAAGCATATTCGACGTGTGCCACATGAACATATTTTCATTACCGCATAACAAACGTATCAACGCTACACGGTCGTGCACGTATCGCCATAACAATCTTACCGTTCTTAGCGATCAAGCGCGACTGATAGATCGCGATGCGTTGTATAGCAGATCGCCGCTGCCAACGCATCGGCAGCATGATCGGGCCGCGGTTCCTCTTGCAACGATAAAAGCTGCTTAACCATATACTGCACCTGTGCTTTGTCGGCAGTACCTGTTCCTACCACAGCCATTTTTATCTGAAGCGGCGTAAATTCCGCAACTTGCACCTCATGTTTTGCACAAGCAACAAGCGCGGCTCCCCGCGCCTGCCCCGTAGCAAATGCACTTTTTGCATTAACGCCAAACCACACGGTCTCTATTCCAAGTGTCTGCGGTCCATAGTGATCAATTACCACAGAAATCTGTTCGTAGATCTTAGCAAGACGAGCAGGAAGATCCATTTCCGTCGTCGTCGTAACGCAACCGTAGGCAACGCATTCAAGCGAGTGGCCCCTCGCCTCAATAACGCCCCAGCCTGTGTGAGCAAGTCCAGGATCAATGCCTAGAATCGTACGTTTCTCACCCTTAGGCATTAACGATTCGCATCCTTTCAACCGTCTTGCGTGTTCATAGCCTTTGTATGCCAGACAAACACTTGTTCGTATTTTAACACACTAACTGTACATCCAGTATGAAGATCAATTCTGCATCCAAAAAGATGCAACAACAGTATCATTGTCCAAGGTGCCACCTCTTAATGTTGTTTAGGCGGCCCATGACCAATACCATACGTTAAAACGCCTCAGACAACATATCGTAAACATACTTTAATATGTCTTTAACGATGATATAATAATGCTCGTCGAGAGGAGAACATCATGGAAGCCATCTACCCGATAACAAGTCTTGTACGAGAGCCTGCACCAATTAAGGCAGAGGCGCAAAAAAACGTGGTACATCTTACCGAACATGGATCCGGCGCATACATCTTTTGCAGTGAGGAAGTCTTTGACCAGTACTTACAGGCAGCAAAAGAACAAGCTCTTCTCGAACATGAGATGGCTGAAGCCATCGAAGATGGTCGGGCTGATTATTATGATGGAAGAGTTTATAAGGGCACGGACGAACTCAGAGAAGCCCTCAAGAAGAGTCAGGCTTAGCGATGTCCGAGACTGTCATCATTTTTACAGAGCGCTTCAAAAACGATCTTCTTCGGGTTGATTCCAAGAAAATACTTACGCATATCCTGGACGATATGGATTTGCTTTGCCATATGCCCAAAATGGGATCAAAAGACATACCTGTATCAATAAAGAACCGCTTTGGATCCGCTATCAGAAAGCTGTCAATTCCACCATTTT
>DIDE01000051.1 GCA_002417975.1 Eggerthellaceae bacterium UBA5808 | reverse complement strand
AAGCTGTCAATTCCACCATTTTGCATACTCTACGAGGTGTCGTCCGATGCCGATCTTATAGTCATACTTGGCATGATTCATCAACGTCAGGCGAAATAGAAACGTTCTCAGGCATAGCCAAAGATCTACGAGCACATCGATTCATGAGCGAAGATGCATCACTATCGTTTAATTACGCAACGGTCTACTTTCCCTATTGGAATTTTTACACATACGATTCGTAGCTTGTCGCGATAAAGTGCACTTGATACGATTTCGCTAGAATATTGCTATGTATCTCAAGGGGCAAGCACAATGAACATCAAACCCGTTTTTGATGTAAGGAATCACTACATCGATATCGAGAAGACAGTCCATAAACAGGGTCCGGTATCTCTTGCTAAGAACAAAAAAACAAATAAATATAAGAATGTTTGCGCCAACTGTTTTGTGCTTTGTCGTAAAGAAGAAAGGCCACAATGCCCCAACCTACCCTGTTTATAGACGCCGATGCATGCCCCGTAACAAAAGAAGCACTTGCCGTTGCACGCCGCCATCATGTGCCCGTGGTTATCGCCGGAAACACAACGCAAAACCTGTTTCTGATAGAGCTATTTCCTGTATGGGTACGATTCGCCACTTGCCCCGGTACTGAATGCTTGGTATAATTTTGCTAGAATATTGCTATATCTTTCAAGGATGGTCACCATGAACATCAAGCCCATTTCCGATCTGAGAAACCACTACGCCGATATCGAGAAGACGGTCCATGAACAGGGTCCGGTGTTCCTTACCAAGAACGGTTACGGTTCGATGGTTGTCATGAGCATCGACCAGTTCGAGCACATCAACGGTTCCGTCGAGCAGGCTCTCGATGCAGCCGATCGACAGGCTGCGACCACTTCCTTGCGTTATGAACATGACGAAGTGTTCGATTCCATCAGGAAGGGACTGCGCGATGACCGCGGCGAAACCCTTTAGGCTGAGCTATCTCCCGCTCTTCTGGGATGACCTCAACGATGCCGTCACCTACATCAGCGAGGTTCTCCAAGCGCCCCGAGCCGCAGAGAAACTGATCGACGAAGTGGAATCCGAAGTCCTCGCTCATCGCGATGCGCCCGGTATGGCAGCCGTATACAAGACAACCCGGGAGAGACCGTTTCCTTACCACTGGTTCGAAGTCGGGAACTATATGGTGTTCTACGTCATATTCGATGACGTGATGGAGGTTCGCAGGTTCCTGTATGGTGCACGCGACCTGACCAAGGTGATTCCCTAAGTGTGAAAAAGGAAGGCGGACGCACTCGATAGTCGAAGGTTCGAACTTGAGTGTTGTCGCATGAGACACGTGTAAGGCTTAGGGAGCCCGCTGAGGTGGTGTCGCACTATCAGATTGGCCGTTCCTTGCGCATGAGCTCTGATTCATGAGGAGCGATCAGGTCGTAGAGATTCACCAAGAGGCCCTGATAATCGGGGCGGGAAAGCAAAGCGTTGGTTTCGGCGCTATCCACATCGTCCAGTCCGAGAACATACCGTATCGATTCCGCGATTTGCAGGGCATCTGCGGTGGAGAGAGAAGAGGAATCGCCACAGGTATAGAGCCACGCAACATGTGAGAATAGAGAGGCGAGGTTGTAACGCGCTTGTTCGTGGTCGCCGTTTTATCGAAGTCCATCAGTCATCTTCCCACCTTTCCCCGTTCCATCCATCGCATGAAACGTTGTCGGTCCATTCTGCAGGATTCCACGTGTAGATCCGTCCTCCGTCATCGGTGATCGAATAGGGGGAGTGTGCGCCGGTTTCTTCGGGCGGTACTTCCTCTTCTTGCGAACGTGTATCTGCCACTGCGACGACCGTTACGATTCCGAGGGCCTCGATGGCATCGACGTCACCCGCAGCTTCACCGTCGAACAGAGTACGCATGCCTTGTATGATCTCGTCGTCGGGGACATCTGCTTCCGCTTCGTCGCGCAGGCGGTAGAACGTCGCTTGCAGGTCGAGCAACGATTGCGGCAAGGTATTCTGGCTGAGGTTTGGTGAGGAAGCGAACTCCTCCATAATTTCAGGGAGGACGGTGCCTCCGATGGCGATGCGATCCATTTCAAGACAGACGTCTCTTTCGGCTGCTATCAGGTTGACAACTTGCTCTCTCGTCAGCGAGAGCCCATGAGAGGCAAACGCCTTTTCGGCGTACTTGAGGGCCGAATCTCCGGGTCAGCCCTCAGCGACATTCGCTAGCATTTGTATCACGTCCATGCTTCTTCCTTCGAAAAAACCGGATAAGGTTAAATGCACCCGCGCACAAATAAATATAAGAATGTTTGCGCCAACTGTTTTATGCTTTGTCGTAAAGAAGAAAGGCCACAATGCCCCAACCTACCCTGTTTATAGACGCCGATGCATGCCCCGTAACAAAAGAAGCACTTGCCGTTGCACGCCGCCATCATGTGCCCGTGGTTATCGCCGGAAACACGACGCAAAACTTAGAAAGACACATCAAAACTAGTGATCCGCGCAATTTGGCAGATGCTCATGACGGTTTTTGGGTTGACGTGTTGCAATGCGGTGTCGGAGCCGATAGCGCCGATTTTGCCATCGTAGAAAACTTGCAGCCGAGCGATGTGGTGGTAACACAAGATATCGGATTAGCCGGTATGGTACTGGGCCGCGACGCAGCAGCAATAGACGTACGTGGACATATCTACGATAAAGCCACCATAGATATGCAGTTGTTTATTCGCCATGAGAAAAAGAAGATACGAAGGTCAGGCGGTCGCACAAAAGGTCCCGCCGCATTTGAAGACGAAGATCGCGAACGATTTCTGCGCAATCTGGAAAAGCTATTGCACAATAAGCGCAACTGAGTTCGTACTATTGTGAGACGAATAACTCATAGTGCTGTCTGATAAATAGCTCATGCTGTTGCTAGATGCCTAGTTCGTGATACCGTTTGCGCAGCATCACGAACCAGACATATAAGAACTTTAATGGATCCAATCCGGAAGATTAAGATTGAGGCCTCTAATATACGTAATCCATTTTTCAAACGAGCTATCGCTAATCGCATGTTCCATACGGCAGGCCTCTTCATCTGCTGTCTGTTCATCAACACCGAGTGTCTGCGTAAGAAATGCATACAAAAGCATATGGCGCTCGAGTACCTTTTTTCCGTATGTATATCCCGATTCCGTAAGCGTAATGTCTCCGTAATAGGGCTGATCCAACAACTCAGCCTCTTTAAGAACAGCAACCGCCTTATTAACTGATGCTTTAGATACATGGAGCTTTTGAGCAACGTCAACCGACCGCACTGACGCACTGTCAGTGCCACCAAGCATCACGATCGCTTCAAGATAGTCTTCGTGCGATGTCGTAACTTTTAACTCTTCCATGTATCCCTCGTCTTTCGCATGGGTTCACATCAACCACCACACTGGCAAGGTGAATCCATGCGATGGCGTTATGCAACCATCATACTCCGATAACGAGCGCAAGGTGATACGCAATAAATGAACAGATCCATGCAACAACCAGCGCATAGCACCCTTGGCCAATAGTCCAAGCCCACGAATTGCTTTCTCGTTTGAGCGTTGCAACTGTAGCAAGACAAGGCAAATACAGCAACGAGAACACCATGAATGAAAAACCTGCTGCAGGAGTAAATCCCAATCCTTGCAGCACACTTAGGCTCAATCCCGAACCGCCATCAGAGTTCGATCCGGCAAGAACACCCAAAGTACCAATAACCGATTCCTTAGCAATAAATCCCGTGATAAGAGCAACAGCTGCTGGCCAAATACCAAACCCAAGTGGACCAAACACAGGAGCAATAAACGCACCCGCAACAGAAAGTAACGAATCTTCGATATCGACCATGCCAAATCCATCAGCACCAAATCCGAAGTTACTTAAGAACCAAATTGCAATCGACATAACAAAGATGATTGTTCCAGCACGCTGCAGATAGTCCTTAATGGTCCCCCATAAAGCAAGACCAAGCGATTTAAAACGCGGCGCACGATAACGCGGCAATTCAATGATGAGCGGCGTTGTTTTCCCTTTAAAGAACACCGTTTTCAGCAGCCAGCCGGTAAAGATAGCCAGCACGATACCTAGGATGTACAAACCGAATACGATGACATCAGCGTTATCAGGGAAGAATGCCGTTGCAAATACGAGAAAAATAGGAGCACGAGCACCGCATGACATAAATGGCACGAGGAACAATGTAATCTTGCGATCGTTTTCGCTCTCCATCGTACGGCACGCCATCATAGCTGGAACATTACAGCCAAATCCCATCAGCATAGGAACAAAACTTTTCCCTGATAGACCAAATATCCTCAAAAAACGATCCATGATAAACGCTGCACGCGCCATATAGCCAACATCTTCGAGAAGTGTAAGGAAAAAGAAAAGCACGCAAATCTGAGGGAGGAATGATACAACAGCACCAACACCGCCGCAAATACCATTAATCACCAGGCCATACACCCATGTATCTGGAGTAAATATTGGCGTCAATGCTGTAGTGACTATATCAACCAAGCTTTGAGCAAGACCTTGAAGCCAAACACCGGGGCTCGGAATAGGACCTATGCCGAATGCGCTTAGCCCAAGAAAATCGTCAGAGAATGTACAGTGAAACATGAAAAACATAATGAGTAAAAAGAGCGGAATGCCAAGGAAGCGATTCGTAAAGATTTTGTCAGCACGATCGGATCGATTGACTTCATTTACCGCATGGCCCTTTTCGACACTGGCATTGATAACCTTTTTGATGAAAGCATACCGACGATTCGCATTATCAGTTTCTTGTTCCTCAGTTAAAGGATGATCCCCTGTTGGCTGAAACGTCTCGGGGCCTTTGTAATGATTATGATACTTATAAGCAGCAACCAGCGCATTCGTACGACCTTCAACATCGGTATGATGCTCAAGACGATGGCGCAAAGGATCTTCGCTGTCTTGGAAGCCATGTCCGTGCTCATCCTCGCCCTCATGGAACGGAGAATCAGCCTCATGGGATACTTCTTTCATGAGCTTATGCATACCAACTGTATGCATTAGTTCGATAACGCCCTCGCCCGTTACCGCAGTAATTGGCATAACAGGAATGCCAATATGCTCCGAAAGTGCCTTGCAGTCGATCTTATCGCCAGCTTTTTCGGCTTCATCCATCATATTGACAGCAACGACAAGCGGCACACCAAGTTCAGCAATCTGACACATGAGAAATAAATTACGCTCAATGTTAGTTGCTTCAACAATATCGATAACGACGTCAGGACGTTCATCGATGATAAAGGCACGCGAAACACGTTCCTCGATCGAATAGCTGGTCAAAGAATAGATGCCAGGAAGGTCGACGATATCTGCATCGCCATATTCATGTTTGAGATGTCCAACTTTTTTCTCAACCGTTACACCAGGCCAGTTGCCTACATGCTGTGATGTTCCTGTCAATTCATTAAACAGCGTCGTCTTACCACAATTTGGATTGCCGATCAGAGCATACGTTCTCATGCCGACACCTCCATCGTATCGGCGACGGTTTTGCACAAGGCCAAACGCGATCCCTTAATCTCTAAAATAAGCCCCGGAAAACCAGAGGAGAGCACGTGAACATGCTCTCCTACAACTAGTCCAAGACTATCTAACCGTGCACGTGTTCTTCCGGTTGCGCGGCATGCCGTGATTACATGCTCACTCCCTGCTTTCGCTTTGCTCAACTGCACTGACTGCTTCCTCTCATCATACGAATTGATTTCACTGTCAGGCTATCCGTATCTAAGGAATGTAGTCATCGAATCAAACGATCTGGATTATCGAACGATTCACCACCGCACATTACTCACACACACATAGTCCAACTTTGTTCCATCGACAATAGTATGCGATATTGTTACCCTTGTGCAACTATTCAACACGATCTTCATAGGTTCGGCGTACCAAACTCGAAAGTATATCCAAAAATGCAGGATCATCAGCAAGCGCAGGGATATACGTATAGTGAGCTGATCGGCATTCACCATGCGATTGAACGTATTCGTCACATGCATCCATAAAACACGCGCGTTGATCAACATCACAGTCAACAAGAGTCTCGATGCAATCAGCCGTAAACACAGGACATACTTCGGCAACATCTTCGACACCCTCCGAAGCCCACGTCTCTAAAATGGATTCAGGAGTCGGACTGAGCCAACGACGAGAATCAAAACGACACTGCCATCCAACGGCCCATTGGTCATCTGGAAGACCTAGACGATCAGCAATTGCGGCACTTGTTGCAAGCGCCTGATCTCGATAGGAATCTCCCCGTTTAATATCAGATACGGGAACCGAGTGGTAAGAAAAGAGTAGACGCCCTCCGCGACGAGGTTGCCAATGAGATTCGATTTGATGAGCCATAAGATCAAGGTATGCTTTATTGTCACAAAAATGGTCAATGATCGAAAGAGAAGGCTGCCATTCCATGGTCTTAAGTATATCGCGTACCTGATCACAACAGGTTAATGTCGTTACAACGGAATACTGAGGGAACAGCGGAAGTACGATAAGATTTTGACATCCACATGCTTTAAGCGCTTCAAGCGCAGATTTTGTCGAGGGATGCCCATAGCGCATCGCAAGTTGGACATCGTAGACAATAGATGCCTGATCCCTTCGCTGGGCAGCACTATCAGATGAAGTCAACTGATGAGTAGCATCGTCTAATCGTTGCGCAATGCCAGCGCACTGCGCGCGGGAGGCGATCATAAAGGGAGATCCTTCAGGCGTCCAGATCTGACGATAGCGCTCCTGTGTCTTACGCGGACGCGACGGAAGAATAAACAGATGAAGGATAGGAAGCCACAACCAGCGCGGCAGTCCAATCAGATAGGGATCAGACAAGAACTCGTCCAGATAAGGACGGATAGCTTTCGCTGTTGGAGCATCAGGCGTCCCCGT
>DIDE01000045.1 GCA_002417975.1 Eggerthellaceae bacterium UBA5808 | reverse complement strand
TCTCAGGACGAAGCAGCTTCTGATGATAAAGCGGTATCGGATGCGAATGAAGCTGATAGCGCACATATACGTGCCGACTTTGACACGTTTGATGCTGATGCACCGCTTGCGATCATGTTTACGTCGGGTACATCGGGTCATCCCAAGGCTGCGATACTATCGTGGGGCAATCTTGTTGGATCGGCACAGGCATCGAATAAACGACTGGATTCGCAGGGGAATGGTCGGTGGCAACTCGCGCTGCCTATGTATCATGTGGGCGGATTACAGATCGCGATCCGATCGATGCTAACCGGGTGTCCTTTTGTTTTGTATCGGCATTTTGATGCTGCTCAAATGCTTGTTGACGCGCAACAGTATCACATCACGCATGTTTCGGTTGTCGATAAAATGCTGCAAGATTTGCTCGATCACGAAGTGCTTGTCCACGGTGGGTATGACGCTGATCGGTTTGATGAACAACCTGACGGTGAACCCGATGGTCGGTCTGGTGATGAAACAGGCGATCGTTCGGACGATTGCTTGAGTGATCAATCCCATAAGCAATCTGGTGATGAATTCAACAAACAGTCGAGCGATGAACTTGATGAACTTGATGAACCTGATGAACAATCAAACGATCAGTCTGTGCGTCAACCATCAATTGCATGCTATGAGTGCATCCTTTTGGGCGGAGCGGCGCCGAATCGTGTCACGCTCGAGCGTGCGCGGCGCGCCCATGCGCAGGTCATTACAAGCTACGGTATGACGGAGACATCAAGTCACATCATGACGGCACCCATCGATGATTCATTTGATGGATCTATGCGTTTACTTCCTGGCTATAAAGCTGTTGTGGTGGGAGCCGATGAATCGGGCTTTGGGCAGCTTGCCGTTAAGGGACCAGGTATTATCGACGGATATGTGAATGCAAATCCTGTGCGTACCGGTGATGGATTCTTTGTTACGGGCGATACAGCGCGCCTTGAGGGAAATCGCGTCGAAGTTGCCGAGCGCGTGGACGATATGTTTGTTTCGGGCGGGGAGAATGTCTATCCCGAAGAGATTCGTTCAAAGCTGCTGCGCATACAAGGGGTAACCGACGCCTATGTATTTGGTGTTCCGGATGCTGCATGGGGACATCGACCTATTGCGTTTGTCGAGATGGCGCATGAGGCGGATTCCCCGTCGTTTGATGCGTTGTTGAGCGGTGATCGTGTTGCCACTGATTTGGTGCCGCACTGTTCGCGACTGTATATGCCAGAGCATGTGCTGGCGGTGCCAGAGTTTCCGCGTATGGGAATTGGTAAGACCGATCGGGCGACACTGCGTCGATTCTACGATGAGCGTATAGAAGTTAGTCGCGTTGATGTGTGGCGTATACGACTCGGGTTCGCTCGTGAGATGCGCAACGCCCATATGCGTTTTAAAGAGCGCACGTCGTTGATTATTCGGGTAACCGACGTACAGGGGCGCACGGGTATTGGCGAAAATGTTGCGTTTGAAGATGACCAATATCTACCAGAGACAATTGATCAAGACCAAGATATTATCGAGACGCATTTGATTCCGCGTGTGCTCGATCATGTGTTGATGCATCCAAGCCAGGCACGTACGTTGTTTGGCGAAGACCCAACGTCGGAGACACATCCGCTGGCGGTTGCAGCGGTTGAGCATGCGTTGTGGGACTTGTATGGCAAGATAGTTCATCGGTCGATCGTAAAGCTTATCGGCGGTCGTACACAGATGAGTGAAGAAGGAGCGCTGAACCCTATTCCCGATGGTTGCGTCGAAGGCGGCGTTGTCATTGGCATACAGAGTACGAGTGCAACGATCGCGGCGGTGAGTGCGGCGGTTGATGCTGGATATCGTCGCGTAAAACTTAAAGTTAAACCCAAACATGACGTGGATGTTGTCCGTGCGGTGCGCACCAAGTTCCCACATCTCAAGATTATGCTCGATGCTAATCAGAGCTATAACGAGGACAGCCGAAGTGACATGAAGGCGCTTCGTGAAATGGATACTATGCGTATCACCTGTTTGGAAGAGCCTCTGGATGCGCACTATACGCCCAAGAGCGGACCGCGGGCATTGTTTGATCGGTTGGCTCGGTTGCAACAGTCGCTTGCAACACCGGTTGCGCTCGATGAAAGCTGGACAAATGTTGCAGAGTTGCATGATGCACTTACGCGTCCTGAATTACGATGCGTGGTAATAAAAGCTGCAAAGTTTGGTGGCGTGCAAACGTTTCTTGATGAATATAAGTGCATGCGTAGGCGCGGTATCTCGATGTGGATGGGTGGTATGTTCGATACAGGCGTCTCGAAGCGTCTTCATGCAGCATTAGCTACGCTGCCTGGCATCATCATCCCTGGTGATATCAACGATGTTGAATCCTGCTTTGGTACCGACGTGACGGTGCCACCGTGTGTTCCGCACAATGGCCTGCTGCGCGTCAACCCGCAAGGACACGAGTATGGACTTGGCTGTGAGCTGGATCGAGATGCTATCGAGCATCATTCAATAGAACATCACGTATTTAGTACTTCGGCTGACTAACTTACATTCTGAGCATGCATATTCTATTAACTTAAGTGAATAATTCAGTGTTCGTATGCATTTCCCTTGGTATGCTACGCAAAAAAATGATGCATTTTGGACCGTAAACGGCCAGAATGCATAACTGTTACTTTTGGGATGCTCCAAAGTCGTGAAATGCTGCTTCTGCAAAAAGAACGCAGTATATACATCTACACTTATAAAAGTTTACTTATATGCATAAATCCTGTGTGATGGAGGGTGCCCGACTTGCTTAAAGGTGCGCATTGAGCGACCTCAAAACAAGAATCTCGCGACTAGGAGAATGCATAGGGGGTACTATATTCCGTATTGAGTTGGGCCATCGAGAGGAATGGATATGCCAGCACGATCGGGATCTACGGATCAATCTGTAAGCAACCCGAATGGCATAGGTCTTTTTAGACTTGTCGCTACGGTTATAACGCTTATTGTGGGCGGTGGTGTGTATACACTTGCCGGCGATATGGCAGCAGGTGGCGCAAGTGGTGCCGCCATCATGACGGCGTGGGGTATTTCTGGTGTTGGCGTGCTGTGTTTGACGCTAACGTTTTATGCGCTTTCACGTGTAAAGCCGCGTCTTAAAGGCGGTATTTATAGTTACGCATGTGCCGGATTCGGTCGTTTCTTGGGATTTACTGGCGCATGGGGCTATTGGATTAGTGCCCTGTTGGCAACGGTAAGTTTTGCTGCGCTGTTGTTTGCTGCGCTCGGATACTTTTTCCCTATCTTTGGCAACGGCCATAACGTATATTCCCTGATCGGCGCATCGATCTTTATTTGGTTCTACGTCTTCTTGGTCTCTCGTGGTATCACTGAAGTAACGGGTATCAATGCGGTTATCACGATTTCAAAACTTGTTCCTATTTTTGTCGCTATTATTGCAATTATTTTGGTACAAAAGTTCAACCCTGATATTTTTATTGCGAATATGCAGCATGGTGGCGAGGGGACGCTTTCGTTTGGCGACCAAATTAATAGTGTGCTCATGGTTACGTTGTGGGTGTTCGTTGGTGTTGAGGGCGCTATTGCGATTTCTGGTCGTGCAAAATATGACAACGATGTAGGTAAAGCAACGATCATCGCGTTTTGTTGTGTACTCGTAATCTATGTAATGGTATGCATGCTGAGCATGGGTGTCATGCCTTTATCTGACCTTGCCGAACTCGACAATCCGTCGATGGCGGGCGTAATGCAAGAAGTTGTGGGACCGTGGGGTGCGATTCTTATCAACGGTGGCGTAGCGTTGAGTTTGGTTGGATCATTACTGGGATACACGGTACTTTCGTGCGAATCGCCCTATGAAGCAGCAACGCAAGGTGTGTTTATTAAAGCGTTTGCGAAGACGAATAAAAATGGTGCGCCAATTGTGACACTGATCGTCACGAACGTGATCGTTGAATTTTTCTTGATTGTGATGACGTTCAACAATGGTACGTATCAATTCTTTTACAAGATATCCGCTGGCATGATTCTTTTGCCGTATCTATTGTCGGCAGCGTATCTGCTTAAACTGACATTTAAAGAACCCGAAGTGTTTGCGGATAAGATTCATGGTCATATTAAATTATGGCGAACACTTGCGTTTGTTGGTGTGCTCTACAGTTTCTTGCTAGGGTATGTAAGTGGGCCAATTGGTTTGACGATCATGTCATTCCTGTATGCGCCTGGTATTTTGGTATACATGAAGGGCAAAAAGGAGCGAGGAGAGCGCTGCTTTGAGACCAAGACTGACAAGATTATTGTTGCAGTAATCCTTATTGCAACGGTGGTCTCCCTGTATCTTGTTATAAGCGGACAGGTTTTCTAGCTTTCTTTATGCGCTGGTAGTAATGGTTGAATTTGAACAGCGGGTACAGTAATTGTATGCGAGAGATTCATTCGATTATTTACACTGCCTGATCTAGTCAGGCACTTACACTAGTAATAGTCCACGAAGTTCGTGGTGTATTGCATTATTACGTGGTAATTCATCAGCTAAGCGAAAGAGGGTTCCGGTATGTACAAAAATGTCATCGTGCGCAAACCTTGCCGAGCTATGGTTGGGGGTATTACGTCAGCTCCAGAGCTTGGTAAGCCAAATTACGATCTCGCGCTTGAACAGCATGGTGCCTACATTAAGGCGCTACGTAGCTGCGGTGTTGAGGTACGTGAACTTCCTGCGCTCGAAGATTATCCTGATAGTTGTTTTGTCGAGGATACGTGTGTACTGACGCGTGAGTGTGCAATTATGGATAATCCTGCGGCGCCAACGCGTAATGGCGAAGTTGCGCTTATGGAGCCTATTATCAAGGAATTTTATCCAGTAGATCGAATCGAGCATATTACTGCGCCGGGAACGCTCGAGGGCGGCGACGTCATGATGGTTGGCGATCATTTTTATGTGGGTCGCAGCGCACGAACGAATGCCGAAGGTATTCGCCAGTTTATCGAGATCCTGAATAAATACGGTTTAGAGGGAAGCGAAGTTCCACTCGAAAAGGTGCTGCATCTTAAGACGGGCGTGAACTATATTGAGCGTAACAATATGCTTGTCAGTGGTGAGTTTATTGATAAGCCAGACTTTGAGTCGTTCCATAAGCTTGTCATTCCTGAAGATGAAGCATATGCGGCTAATTGCATTTGGATGAACGATACGGTTATTGTTCCGGCTGGGTATCCGACCGTGTTAAAGACAATTCAGGATGCTGGGTATAAGACGCTCACTGTTGATACGAGCGAATATCGGAAGATTGACGGTGGACTGAGCTGCCTGTCGTTACGCTTTACCTCACTGATCTAGGGTGTTGTGCTGAAGAGCATAGGTGCTGAAAACGTGGTTACCTGGTAGCGTGTGTTCTGTTGCAACTGGAGTTGTGGCGTTTTGCGATGAGCGATATTGCTGTGCTGTTGTGGTTGCTACATCTGGTAGGTATCGCGGGCCATGTTAGTACTGGATTGTAGAGAGATACGAAAGGGGAATTGCGTATGAAGATTGTCATCGCATCAGATATTCACGGATCAGCGTATTGGTGTGCGCGGTTGATGGATCGCATTGACGCAATTGCTCCTGATCGTATCGTGTTGCTTGGTGATCTTTTGTATCACGGCCCCCGTAATGATCTGCCGCGTGACTATGCGCCTAAGCGCGTTATCCCGATGTTAAATGGGATTGCGTCGTCAATTGTTGCAGTGCGTGGCAATTGTGAAGCAGAAGTTGACCAGATGGTTCTTGATTTTCCTTGCATGGCGGATTACGTGATGGTTGAGGATGAGGCAATGTCGATGTTCTGCACGCATGGACATCTGTGGAATCCGCAGCATATGCCGCCGCTGTTTGCTGGTAACGCTGCGGGCGTTGATGGTTGTGCTGGTGATGCGGCTCGTACAGTGAGTGGCGTTGCGAATAAAGCTGTAAATGGCACGGGCTCCGATAGTGCGCATCAGCCGCGTAGTGTTAAACGAGCGTTTTTATATGGGCATACACACATTAAGCAATGTGAATGCGTGAATGGGATACAGCTGATTAATCCAGGGAGTGTATCGATCCCTAAGGATGGATCGCATAGCTTTGCAACCTACGAGGATGGTGTGTTTACCTTACACACGCTGACCGAACAATAATCGTGAGCGTGGGTTGCTGGTCGACAGTGCCGGTTGTATGATTCATTAGCTGCGATTGGCTGGTTAGCCGTAGCTGTTGGCTGATATTGCTGATCGGATAGTATGTGATCGCACAAAATAGATTTCACCATTAGATGACGAATGCACAGCCTTCTAGACTTTTAGGCTGTGCGTTGTTATGTTTGGATGCGGCTACGTTATTCAATGGCTTTGGATTAATCGGATTCAGAAGAAGCCTGCAAATGTTGCAGGGCTGCCGGTTGACGGAAACACGAGCGTAGCGCCTGCGGGTATGAATGGTGCAGCTCCTGCTGGCGTAGATGCAAGTGCAGCTCCTCCTATTCCTGCAGGGGTGCAGGCAGCGCCAATAAAATCAGATGTGAGTGCTACTACAGCGCCGTCTAATGCAATGCCTTCTGTCCCCACTGGTGTTCCGCCGGTACCTTCCAAAGGGGACAAAGCGTAGTTGGCGGATAATATGCTACGTGGGTGCTTTTGTGAAGTGCTGTTTTAACGGATAGTGATGGCATGAGGAGTACATTATGGACGCGAGTGTAAAGCGATGGCATAAGGTCATGTTGTTTTGGTCGTTCTTCCAGAGTGTAGGTGCTCTAGTTGGTGGTGGTATGGGAATGCTGTCACCGACAGGTGAATGGTACGGTGGGGAATCAATGATTCCTCACCTGCAGGTTCTCCCTTTCGCAGATGTATTGTTCCAGAATCTGTTTGTACCAGCGCTCAGTTTATTTGTTCTGGTGGGGATATCTGGCCTTGTTGCGGGCGTTCTTATTGTGCGTGGTAGCTTGGTCGGAGCACGATGGGCGTGTGTGAATGGGGTTATCATTACGCTATTCACCGCTATAGAGATTGGTGTGCTTGGAACAAATCCCTTATCTGATGTTTATTGCTTGCTAGGCGTGGTCCAATTTGCTTGTGGCTTACGGTATCTAAAGTTGCTGCGTGTATAGGGTGTTTGACGGTCGAGGAGACCTGCAGTGGTTTTTTGCAAAGCGTAGCATACTGAGGATGCCATGTTGTGCGGTCACTTTTGCAAGGCGTGATTCTGTGACGCGAAATGGTGATATGAGGGTGGGATTGTTCATTGTGTGTGTGAGCAAGTTATTTCTTGCGTGACAGGGCGCTTCTGCGTATTATGTATAGACGTTGCGCAAGTAACACCTATTGCGGGGTGGAGCAGTCTGGTAGCTCGTCGGGCTCATAACCCGAAGGTCGTTGGTTCAAATCCAGCCCCCGCGACCATGAATTTTAGCAGGTCAGACTAATTTAAGGTCTGACCTGTTTTTTTATGTCTACTGTGATTTACTTTCACTGCGAACTCGTTTGTAGATAGATAATCTATTGTCAATACTCTAATAAAAGTGTTAGAGTATTGACATGACACATTTTGATGAAATATATGAAATTGCCGTAGATAACTATGGAATCATAACCTATGCGGATGCGATAGATACTGGTATCACCAGTGTGGAGCTTAGACGTTTTGTAACGGATGGTCGGCTGGAACACATCGGGCAAGGAGTTTATAAGCTCGTCCGCTATGTTCCAACGCCCTACGATCAATACGCTGCAGCTGTTGCACTTGTTGGTCAGTCGTCTTACATTTACGGTGAATCCGTGCTTGCTATGTATAATCTTGCATTGGTCAATCCGCGGAAGACTATTATTGCCACTCCAAAGCGAATAAGAAAAACGTTGCCTGCTTGGATACGATTAGTATCTGCTCAGCTGGGCGATGTGGTCACGTATTATGAGGGAATTCCTTGCCAGCGTATCGACAGCGCATTTCGTTCCTGCAAGACAACTATTATGAAAAGCAGGCTTGCGGTTGCGGTAGACGAGGCTGTTTTCAAAGGACTTATTGATGAAACTTCAGCGAAAGTCCTAAGAAAGGATCTTGAATTATGAGTGCACTCAAACAGCCAAACAGTAAAAGGAATTTAGATGCCGCTATATCGAGATTAGGACAAGATGTTGATGACGTTCGACGTATTAGGTTGATTGTTGCCAATACTGTTGTTGGGCAGATGCTTCCTGATGGAGCCGCAAAAGGCGGGAGTGCGCTTAAGATTCGTTATGGAAGTACTTCTACAAGGTTTACCCGGGACTTTGATGCGACAAGAAGCGTTGATCTTGAACATTTCGTATCTGCTTTTAGGGGAAATCTTACAATAGGATGGAATGGCTTTACAGGCACAATCATAAAACGTGATCCGGCAAAGCCTAAGGGAATACCAAAGTATTATGTGATGCAGCCTTATGATATTAAGATGCAATACAATGGCAAATCATGGCTGACTGTTCCTCTTGAAATAGGTCATAACGAAATAGATGATGCAAGTGCTCCGGACTACGAAATTGCCGATGATATAGTGAATCTTTTTCGAACCCTCGGATTTTCTGATCCCCAGCCGATACCTCTTATGCCACTTACTTATCAAATTGCGCAGAAGTTACACGGTGTAACTGAAGAAGACAGTGAGCGAGCACATGATCTTGTAGATCTGCAAGTAATAGTCAAAAACAGCGACATTGACTATGCTAAAACCAAAGAGATATGTGTACGTCTATTTAATTATCGAAGGCGTCAACCTTGGCCTCCTAAAGTCAAAAAATATGACAATTGGGAAGATTTATATGCTACGCAAGCTGCTGGGCTTGATGTTATTAGTAATGTTGATGAAGCAATTGTCTGGGCAAATACTCTCATTAATCGTGTAAATAACTCGTAGAACATAGCGAATAATACGGGATTATTAATAGGAAGTATTCGTGTGTGTAGCGGGCTATGTCTTTTGGTAGCTCGTCGGGCTCATAACCCGAAGGTCAGGGG
>DIDE01000127.1 GCA_002417975.1 Eggerthellaceae bacterium UBA5808 | reverse complement strand
GCACATCTCTTTGACCGAATGGGTTGTTATCATTTTTTGCATTGGACTGGTCATTGGCTCAGAATGCATGAATACTTCATTTGAAGATGTTGTTGATCTTGCGTGCCCACATCATGATTCACTTGCAGGACGTGCAAAAGACATAGCTGCGGGGGCTGTTCTTGTGTTTTCCCTTATGTCTCTTATCGTTGGTTTAATCATTTTTATTCCGCGGATCGGTGCTCTAATGGGAATATGGTAAGTATCAAGTGCATAATTGTACTTACTACATTGATAGTATAAATAAGTATATGAATCATGGAGGAATACACGTGGCGGATTCGAAAAGCACCATGCATAACGTATCAAAAGATACATCGGATAACGACAAGGCGGTTTCGGCGCCTCATAAGATGCATGATGCCTCGTTAATTGACTCTTCATGTGATGACGCATCATTTAAGTCAGGATTTGTAACGCTGGTCGGTCGTCCTAATGCGGGCAAATCAACGTTGATTAACCGTATTGTGGGACATAAAGTTGCTATTACAAGTTCTACTGCGCAAACGACTCGGCATCGATTCCGCGCTGTTCTGACTGATCCAAAGTTTCAGATGATCATGGTTGATACGCCGGGTCTTCACAAACCACATGATGCGCTTGGCGAAGAGCTTAATGCTTCTGCTCTTGAAGCGTTAAAAGGGGTTGACGCAATCGCATTTGTGCTTGATGCGAGCAAACCGTTTGGTAGGGGAGATGCTTGGGTTGTTAAACAACTTGCCTCGATTGGAACGCGTCTTATTCTTGTAATCTCTAAGACTGATCTCGCTGATAAGAAAACGATTGATGAGCAGGTTATAGCTGCAAGTGAACATGCCAACTGGAGCGACTGTGTTGCTCTTTCGGCACAAGAAGACGAGGGCGTCGATGATTTTGTCGAAGCCGTTGTCGACGGTTTGCCGCATGGTCCTCATTGGTTTCCAAGCGATATGGATACTGATCAACCTTTTGAAGTACTTGTTGCTGAATTTATTCGTGAGAAGATCCTTCGTGATTTTCGCGATGAAATTCCTCACTCTATTGGCGTTGCAGTTGATGATAGTTCTCTTGACCATCATAAAAATCTGTATCGGATTTATGCGACAATTTACGTTGAACGTGATAGTCAAAAAGGCATCATTATCGGATCAGGAGGAAGCGCGCTTCGACGTGTTGGCTCCGAGGCACGTCTTGATCTTGAACAGTTATTAGGATGTCATGTGTTCCTCGATCTTCATGTTAAAGTACGTCGAAATTGGAGACGTGATCTCAATCAGATTAGACGATTCGGATATGGTGAAGGCATCTGATCATTGTGGGATCAGGATCATATAAAACACGAGTGCTCGTTATTCGAAAGAAAGCCTTACGTGAAAGTGATCTTATACTCGATGCATTGCAAGAGGATGGATCGCTGGTAAGCTTTGTAGCAAAAGGGGCTCGTAAACCAACGAATCCCTTTGCTTCACGGCTCGAATTGTTTTCCGTTGCTGATGTGTGTATGGCTCGCGGGCGTAATCTTGATATCGTTAAGGAAGCTCGCCTTGTCGATTCAAACGAGCGATTGCGAACTGATATTGATGCCTCGGCTGTAGCATCGCCCATTGCTGAAGCGCTTCGTCGCTGCGCACAGAAAGATCTTGAGGTACCACATCTCTTTGAAATGTCTCGTAGCGCTCTGCTACATCTTGATTCATGTGAGCGTCAATGCATGCCTGCAATTACTGCTGCTGCCTTGCTTAAACTTTTAGCCTTCTTGGGTATGCGTCCAAGTTTTAATAGATGCACGGTGTGTGGAACACCAATTGATCTCAATGCCGTACCAAGCGTTCGCTTTTCGTACGAAAGTGGTGGTGCTGTCTGCTCCTCATGCGTTCGAACGCTTCAAACGATTTCTCTGCCATCTTCGACATGCGCTTGGTGCAATGCACTGATGATGATGACGTTTGATACTATTGTTCATGAACAGATCGATACTAACACCGGGTTTGCTGTTCTTGATATATGCCGTCATTGGTTTAGGGAACAGCTTAATATGAAACTTGTATCGCTTGATTGTCTGGCTTCATGGGGCTTATTTTAAGATTGTATTATTTAGTTTGACCTTCGCCATGCGCCTGTGCTTCTCGAAGTGCTTTTACCAGTTGATCTGCGCAACTTGTGGGACGATTATTGCAAGTGTTGCCTTCAAGTAGTTCTGCAACTCGATCAATGGTCATGCCGGTAACAAGTTTAGGGATCGCTTTAAGATTACCGTTGCATCCACCTATGAAATCGACGTGAGTAATGCGGTCGCCATCAAGCGCAACGTGTATGGTACGGCTGCATGTTCCTTGTGTGCTATAAGAATACATTGCTAACCTCTTTCTTTTGATAGTGTTTGTCAGTATAAGGCACATTGTCATGACTTTTATCGAATACATCGGTAGCTGCATATTATTGCTCTGCGTTTCCGCGTGATGCTGTTTACTACAAACGAAGAAATTGTGTAAAGAGTGGTGGCTACTAGGTGGGATATTTGTTTTCTTAGAGTGAAAAGCCGTATAATACTAACGTTGCATTCAGGCAACTGACTCATCCCTTAGCTTACATGAACCACTTGCATGTAGGACTCAGCGATGAGCGAATTGAAACGAGGCGCGTGTGCGCCAGAAAGGTGGATGTGTCCCATGGCGAACAAGGACAGTATCTCAAAGGAAAAAGCAGCTGAACTGATCAAGAAATTCGGAAAAAATGAGCATGATTCCGGAAGCAGCTCTGTTCAGGTAGCAATTTTGAGCGAACGTATTAAGAATTTGACCGAGCATCTGAAGTCTCACCCTAAGGATCATCATTCCCGTCGTGGTCTGCTTATGCTTGTTGGCAAGCGTCGTCGCCTGCTTTCTTACATCAAGAGCCGCAACATTGACGAATATCGTTCGTTAATCAAGGATCTTGCTATTCGCGATAACCTTTGATGGTTGATACCCGCTCCGGCGGGTATTTTCTTGGATTGATGCGGCTTGTGCCGCTGATATTTTAACGGTTGGATATGCAGGGCGTATATCTACTCGTGCCAGGTTGAATCGTCAGCCAGGTGAAGAAGCTTCGAGCAATTGGGCGCGGAGGACAAGAGAAAGATGCACTATGGAAAAAATCGTTGAGAGTTTCGAGCTTTACGGTAAACAATACCGCCTTGAAACAGGGGAGCTTGCTAAGCAAGCTACCGGGGCTGTACTTGTTACCCAAGGAGATACGACATGTCTAGTGACGTCGGTCGTTTCTAAAGAAGAGAAGGACTATGACTTCTTCCCGCTCACCGTCGATTTTATGGAAAAGATGTATGCTGTCGGAAGAATTCCAGGCGGCTATCTTAAGCGTGAAGCTCGTCCAAGTGAAAAGGGCACGCTGACTGCCCGCATGATTGACCGTCCAATCCGTCCTGGTTTCCCCGACGGATTTAAACAAGAAGTACATGTTGTTGCAACGACGTTTGTTGTCGATGGCGAGAATCCGCCTGATTGCATTTGCGTCAATGGTGCATCAGCGGCTTTACTCGTTGGTGGCGCGCCGTTTGATGGTCCTGTTGCATGTGTACGTGTTGCTCGCAACACGGAAACGGGCGATTTTATTATTAACCCGACCTACGATGAGCAGAAGACGAGTGACGTCGAACTGACCATCGCCGGAACAAAAGATTACATCAGCATGGTTGAAGCTGGTGCTCAGGAGATTAGCGAAGAAGATATGCTTGCTGCCATGAACTTTGGCCAGACAGCAATCGCTAAATTCTGCGAGGCTCAGGAGCGTTTTCTTGCGAAGGTTAATCCTACGCCTCTTGAGTTTAAGATCCATCAGCCAGATCCGTCCATTGCTGAGCGCGTAAATGCTCATTACGATGAGATGGCCGCTGCCCTTAAAGATGCCGATAAACTGTCCCGTATTGGCAAGATTGAGGATCTTAAAGCTTCAATTAAAACGCAGGACTTTAGCGATGAAGAACAAGCGGCGTGGTCTTCTGATATTGCTGCAGCATGCAAGGCTCTTGAAAAACATGCTATGCGCATGATGATTATTGAGACGGGCGAGCGTGTTGATGGTCGTAGTGTGACTGAAATTCGTCCACTCTATATTATCCCTGGATATTTGCCTCGTGTTCACGGATCTGGACTGTTCCAGCGTGGACAGACACAGGCTTTGTCGGTCTGCACCCTTGGTATGCTTCGCGAGGGTCAGCGCTTGGATACAATCGATCCTGCAGAAGGCAAGCGCTATATGCATCAGTACAATTTCCCTCCGTATTGCACGGGCGAAGTTGGCCGTATGGGTTCACCAAAGCGTCGCGAGGTTGGCCATGGTGCTCTAGCAGAGCGCGCATTGAAGCCTGTTCTTCCTGATGAGGATGAATTCCCCTATTCAATCCGTGTTGTTTCTGAAATTCTAGAATCAAATGGTTCTTCGTCGATGGCTTCGACGTGTGGATCAACACTTGCTCTTATGGATGCTGGTGTGCCTATTAAGCGTCCTGTATCTGGCATTGCTATGGGCCTTATATCCGAGGGCGATAAATCAGTTATCCTCTCTGATATTCAAGGACTTGAGGATTTCCTCGGTGATATGGACTTTAAGGTAACGGGTACCGAAAACGGTATTACCGCACTGCAGATGGATAATAAGGCAAAGGGTCTTTCTGTTGAAACCCTTGCTCGTGCTCTTGCACAGGCTAAAGAAGGCCGTGCGTTTATTCTCCATGCAATGATGGATGCCATTTCTGAGCCACGTGCTGAGCTTTCACCGTATGCTCCGCGTATTGAAACGATTCACATTCCTGTTGATAAGATTCGCGACGTCATTGGTAGTGGCGGTAAAGTTATTCGTGGTCTTCAGGAGGAGACGGGTGCTACGATCGAAGTCGAAGAAGATGGCACGATTCATATTGCAGCAACCGAGGGTGAAGCGGGCGATGCTGCTCGTACGGCGATTCTGGGAATCGTTAAGGAACCTGAAGTTGGAGAAGTCTATGATGGCAAAGTCGTTGGCATCAAAGACTTTGGAGCGTTTGTTCGTTTAACGCCGAGTAAAGATGGATTACTCCATATTTCTCGTATGGCCAATGGTCGTGTTGCTCGTGTCGAAGATGTTCTGTCGATGGGCGATACGGTAAAGGTTGAGGTTATCGAAGTTGCTGACAATGGCAAGATCTCACTTGACCGAGTCGATAAACCTGATGCTCCTGAGTCAACTGATCATCGACGTGATGATAGAAATGATAGAAACCATAGTAATCATTCAAACCATGGCGGACGTCATCCAGGAGATCGTGGCGGACATGGTAATGACCATCGTCGTCCGCGTAATCGCGATCATAACAAGCACTAAATCGTTAATTGTTACGTGTTTTATACCGACTACTGCA
This sequence comes from Eggerthellaceae bacterium UBA5808, assembly GCA_002417975.1. Classification (GTDB taxonomy): domain Bacteria; phylum Actinomycetota; class Coriobacteriia; order Coriobacteriales; family Eggerthellaceae; genus UBA5808. Next base: position 1,158 of record DIDE01000127.1, on the reverse strand, counting down.
TTTGTAGTAGTCGGTAGCGCCCCCCACCTTGTATGTCTTCTTGGTGGGGCGTTGTTTTTGATGGGACAAATGGCGTGTGTATAGAGGTGAATAATGAGTGTTGAGGAAGGTACAACTAAGCAAATTATAGGTAAGGCATATCTTGCGTTGCTTGAAGAGGGCGGCACAAAGATTATTACCGTTAAAGATGTTGTCGATCGCGCTGGAGTATCGCGGATGACGTTCTATTATCATTTTCATGATATCTATGAGCTTGTCGACTGGATTTACCGTCATTCTTTTTCAGATATTCCGCATCATGTACATCACGTTAATGACGCGTGGCATTTTTTGGCTATGCGTATGATTGAAATTGCTCGGACCAATGAAGGCCATATTCTTGATAATTACCAGCATCTTGACCATACGCTTTTGAACCACAATTTATCTCGTCTTATCCATGATTTAGTTCAAGAATGCTTTGACAGGTCAGACGATAGCGGACGGCTTGCTCCAGATGATGTTAAATTCTTTGTTCATCTTTTGACATTTTGTATGACCGGCATCATGCAAAGATGGTTTGAACATGACCTTGATTTTGATCCCGCAGATTATGTTGATCGTTTTGATCGCTTGATCCGAGAAGCGCTTGCTTCGAAATAGTTGATTTAATTGATTCATAGATGAAAGTCGCCCCCTGAAGCATTATTGAATGATCAAGGGGCGATTTTGTTTCATGCAGAAATACCGTTACTACATAGGGTATTGTGATCGAGCGATTCAGACAATGTGTGATTGTCTATCATATTCCCGCTATTTTTGAAGCAGTAGCGGATTGTGATATTTACTTGCCCACAGACGATCAGCGCGAGGCTTCCATCCTTTCGCAATGTCTATGCAACGGTTGCTGTAGTCTTCGGGCGTTTCTGGTGCAAGTAGCTCAGTCGATTTGGCCTCTGTGTTATGAACCATTGCAGTTAAGCGGCCTGGATTATCAAGTACAGGGCAGGGGCGTAGCATGTTTTGATTAAATGGCTGATTCTGATGGTATTGCATGAAGAGTGGTGACTGAAGGCATTCAAGAAGTGATTTCTCTCGTATGTTTGAATCAGAATAGTGGATGAAAACGCATGGATCCACATCGCCATTTGCATTAATGTGCAGATAACGACGACCACC
>DIDE01000074.1:5971-8342 GCA_002417975.1 Eggerthellaceae bacterium UBA5808 | reverse complement strand
CGTACGAAGTTCATCAATAATTCCGCCCAGCTCGGCGACAAGCTTGTCGTCTGGTTTTCCTTCTAATTCCTCGAGCGTTAGACGCTGCGATCCACCACGAATAAGACCCGCATAATTCATAACGTGGGCGTTTCCCTGCAAATTAACAATCAAAGGAATATCTATAGCCGTGAACACAACGAGAATCGCAGCAAGAATAGAGATTAGGACATCTATAATCCGTTTGCTTCTCTCCATAGTGTGCTCCAAACATCGCTGACCTTTGAATTCAAACCGCGTTCAACGGCGTTATCCACTATTCAGTATACGGTATGCACCCATTTTGGAAGACGCACAACTCGCAAAGGCGCTGTAATCACCGTCTTTGCGAAAGAACGGTTTTGGAATACAAAGAACTACAAACTATGCATATTGAGTAACTTATGACGCTCTGATCGCGCACTACGAGCAAGCACTGCGAACGAGCACTATAGACAAACACTAGAAACAAGTGCTCGGAACCAGCACTAGAAACCGGTACCAGAAATGAGCACTGTGAATCAGTGCCAGGAACCAATATTACAAGTGAACGAAACTTGTACATGCGACGTATAAAAGCTACAGACCAAGTGCTTCCACGATAAGACCGATCACAATTGAGATAGCCAAAAGACCTGCAATGATCTTTGCAGCATCAGTATGCTGGTCTTCTTTAAGAAGCACAAGCAGTCCCAATCCGCCACTTGCGCACAGCCCCGCAATAGTCGCACCAAACGTAATTGCACCCGACAGATAGAATTCAGTGATGGCAACGCTCGCTGCACAGTTAGGAATAAGACCGATGAGCGCCGCAACAACAGGCTGAAGAATAGTTACCTGAGCTAACGCATTTGCGATAGTGTCTTCGCCTACATATTCAAAAAGCAGGCCAATTAGAAGCGACACAGCAAAAATGAAAAGGAAGATTTTGAGCGTATGGATAAGCGGATGGATAAAGAGCGTATGAGCATTAGCCTTCTGATTAGGAGCAAGAGGTTCATGCCCGCAACATCCGCGCTCCGTATAAGCACCCGAGTGATCATGAGACGTAGAATCGGTTCCCTCTTCGTAGGCCTCAATATGATCGAACACCTGCGCGTTATGTTTACGAAACACAATGTCAATGCCGTAACCAACAACGATTGCAGCAACAAGCTTTGTTAGCAGCAAAGGAACAAGCACGGGCAAAGCGTCTGGCTGGGCGAGAATCAGCGGAATAGCCTCATCAGACGTTGCAATATAGACAGCAAATAGCGTACCGATCGTTACCAGACGTTGTGTATACAGCGCCGTTCCGACAACAGACACACCACACTGTGGAATCATACCCGCAAGAGCACCTGCAACGGGACCCGCTTTACCAGCTTTTGCAACCGCATGCCCCACGCGATTGCCAAATTTTACCTCTGCAAGTTCAATCAGAAAATAAATGATAAAAAGAAGGGGGATCATCTTAATTGAATCTAAAAGCGCATCGGTGCATACATCCATGAACAAATCCATGTACTACCCTAGTTCCTTCCTACAATGACTACATAATCCGTAGAGTTCGAGTGAAAATCCTTGAAGCTGAAAGCCACGGCTATCGGCGCTCCGCTTCGAAAATTTGAGCAAATTATCATCGACCGGCAAGCATTCAATCGCGCCACAACGTGTACAAATCAGATGAGGATGTGCTTCATTTCCGTGACATGCCTCATAGCGCTTTTTACCTTCGCCCAAATCGATCGTCGAGATGAGTCCCTCGCTGGTCATCGTTTCAAGCTGGCGATACACCGTCGTCTTGTTGACAGTAAGCCCACGATCAGCAAGATAGCCACGGACTTCCACAGCCGAATACGGATGGTTCGCTTCTTGGAACAAAGATACGAGCGCACGTCGGACGGGCGTATTTCGCCGAGATTCGACACATGATGTGCCCGATAGCTTATGCTCGCTTACGCGCTGCGTTTGCTTTTCTCTACTATGTTGACTTCGTTCTTTCACGAACGTTATAGTAATGCAACTTAGTTGCAAATGCAACCGAGTTGCATAATTTGGTTCATTAGAACTTAACAGCTTTGTTCCATCCTTGCTTATCAGCCCTAATGCGCACGATCTATCAATCAGGACGACAAATAATGTTTATCACGCGCGATGCTGCAGTACGTATTGTCGTCGGTATGCGGGTGTATACGGGCACATGTGATGCCGCAATGAGCGCATGCATTTCTTAAAATTTTTATTTGCGCGATCCCCTATCGATGTGTATACTATGCTGCAATTGCATATCAGTTACACCGTTGAAGCGGAAGTAACGATGGTAATGGACGCACAGAGAATCCGCGATGCTGAGAATCGGATCGAACCCATA
>DIDE01000074.1:0-5890 GCA_002417975.1 Eggerthellaceae bacterium UBA5808 | reverse complement strand
AGTTGCCGGGAATATGATAGTATTCCGCAAAGTGCGCGGAACTGTATATCTTTAGGTATACATTCTTCTGCGAAACAAGGTGGTACCGCGAGCTTACAGCCCGTCCTTGATTATATCGAGGACGGGCTTTTTTATGCCCTTCCCCGTGTTGGATTCATCGACAGGAAGGAAGAAGCATTATGCAAACGCTACCAACGCTTAATGATGTGCGCTCATATGCTCAGACAAAACGCTACCATCGCGTTCCTCTGTACTGCGAACTCTACGCTGATGCCACGACACCCATCGAGGTATTGCGACACATACGTTCGCAAAGCTCACACTGCTTTATGCTTGAATCGGCCGAGCAAGACGCGCATATCGGACGCTATACCTTTCTTGGATATAATCCTCGCCTATGCGTTTCAGCAAAAGACGGTATAACAACCATACGCAAAGGCGAAGAGACCACAACGTATCAAGATCGCACACCTGCAGAGGTCATACGATCAATCATCGCAGCTCATCGCAGTCCTCGCATTGAAGGTCTCCCGCCATTTTCGGGTGGACTTATGGGGTATTTTTCTTACAGCTATCTTGCAACCGTCGATGACGCGCTCACGATTAACGCACCAGGAGAGGAAGCGTTCCAAGACGTCGATCTGATGTTATTCGATCGCCTCATCGCCTTTGATACATATCGTCAAAAAATCATTCTGATCGCGCACGTTGATCTTGACGCCATCGGCGACAAGCCTGATGGGCTAGAATCCGCCTATCATGCAGCTGTTCAAGAGTTGGGCAAGATGCGCGCATTCGTCACCAATCATCACAGCGAAGAAGTATCGACATCAGGGCGTATTACGTCGCCGATACGCGAGTTGATGGACAAGGAAACCTATTGCGACGTTGTGCGTAAAGTACAGGAACATATTTACGCGGGCGATATTTTTCAAGCAGTGCCTTCGAATCGACTCGAAGCCAACTTTGAAGGAACGCTCCTTGATACATATCGCGTGCTGCGGACTATCAACCCTTCACCCTATATGTTTTTCCTTTCAAGCAACCAGCTTGAGCTCGCAGGTGCATCCCCCGAGACACTTATCCGCCTGCAGGATGGCACACTCCATACGTACCCTCTTGCAGGAACGCGTCCGCGCGGTGCGGACATCGCCGAAGATCGAAAACTCGAGACGGAACTTCTTGCAGATGAAAAAGAACTCGCTGAACACAATATGCTCGTCGACTTGGGACGCAATGATATCGGTAAATTAAGCACGTTTGGTAGCGTGCACGTTGACCGTCACTGCTACATTGAACGTTATTCGCATGTTATGCATCTCTGCTCAGCTATTAGCGGAACAATTCGTCCTGAATACGATGCAGTCGACGCCATTGGTGCTGCCCTACCTGCCGGAACACTTTCAGGAGCGCCTAAAATTCGTGCATGCCAAATCCTCGACGAATTAGAGGGATGCCGTCGCGGTATTTACGGTGGAGCCGTCGGCTATCTGGACTTTACAGGCAATCTTGATATGTGTATTGCTATTCGACTTGCCTATCACACAGGCGGCAAAGTATACGTTCGCGCTGGAGCTGGCATCGTCGCCGATAGCGACCCCGAATCCGAGTATGAAGAGAGCCGCAATAAAGCGCGCGCAGTCGTCGAAGCACTTGAAATAGCGCAGAAAGGATTAGACGCATGATTCTGCTTATTGATAATTTCGACAGTTTCTCATACAACGTCTACCAAGCGGTAGGGACAATCAACCCCGATATTCTCGTTGTCCGCAACAACGAGATTTCCTTAGACGATATTCGCGCGATCAACCCACAACGGATTATCTTATCGCCAGGCCCAGGAAAGCCAGAAGATGCGGGCATCTGCATTGATGTTGTCAAGACATTTGCCCCCTCTATTCCTATCTTGGGAATATGCTTAGGTCACCAGGCAATCTGCACCGCTTTTGGCGCAACCGTCAAGCGAACACATCATTTGATGCATGGTAAAACATCCGATGTGACGCTCGATCGCTCATGCCCCATCTTTGCTGATGTTCCTGGTCACATAACGGCAGGTCGTTATCATTCCCTTGCAGTTGATCCAACCACTATTCCCGATTGTCTATCTGTTGTCGCGCATGCCGACGACGGTGATGTCATGGGTGTCATGCATACAACATATCCCGTTTACGGAGTGCAGTTTCATCCCGAATCGATTCTTACTCCCCAGGGAAAACGCATTATCAAATCATTCATAGATGGACCTGCAGAGTACCAAGCACATGATTATGAGACAACGAATACATTAACAAACGAATTTACAAACATCCCCGAAGACAAACGAGCATCTGCCACGTTGTCTTGTTCAGAGCAGTCAACCCTCGACGAAACGAGGCTGCTATGAGTTGAAAAGTAGCTAATTGATTTTCCACCTACACCAGCGCACATTAAGCGGATAGATCGGGGAACCAATACACAAAGAGTCAAAGTCCATACAGCACCTGCACAACAAATTAGAGTTCACGTACTACGCGCACGACCAAGTACCAATCTTGTAACGCCGGCAAAGTTAGATGCCAAGTTAGATGGAAGGAACCATCATGATAGAAACAGCAATAATGGATATCGTCGATAAAAAGGACTTAAGCTACGACGAAGCCTACCAGGTCATGAACGAGATTATGGAAGGCAAATCCACTCAAACGCAAAATGCAGCATTTCTGGCAGCCCTCTCGACAAAAAGCACTAAATCAGAAACGATCGACGAAATTGCTGGATGTGCAGCAGCGATGAGAGATCATGCGCTGACCGTCAACCATGATATGGATGTGCTCGACATTGTTGGCACAGGCGGAGATCGTTCTCACAGTTTCAATATCTCGACAACTGCAGCGTTCGTCATCGCCGCCGATGACGTCAAAGTTGCAAAACATGGTAATCGCGCTGCTTCATCTTCATGCGGCACCGCAGACTGCCTCGAAGCACTGGGCGCACGCATTTCGGTCCAACCTGATGACGCAGTACAACTCCTAAAAAACGTTGGCTTTTGCTTCCTCTTTGCTCAGACGTATCACACGTCGATGCGCTATGTAGGAGCAATTCGCAAGGAGCTCGGTATCCGAACCGTATTCAATATCCTTGGTCCGCTTACCAACCCCGCACATCCTACGATGCAAATTCTCGGTGTCTACGATGAGTCTCTCGTTGAGCCGCTTGCTAAAGTGCTCAGCAACCTTGGTGTCAAGCGCGGTATGGTCGTCTTTGGCAAGGACAACCTTGACGAAATATCGCCCAGCGCTGAAACAACCGTATGCGAGCTTAAGGACGGATTCTATCGAACACAAACGATTTCGCCCGAGCAATTCGACCTTGTACGTGGAAACAAACAGGACATCGTCGGTGGTGACCCTTCGCACAACGCCCAAATTACACGTTCAATTCTTTCAGGCGAAGCAGGAACAAAGCGCACAGCAGTACTAATGAATGCAGGTGCAGGCCTCTATGTTGCAGGTAAAGCACCAACAATGGCTGATGGCGTCAAACGAGCAGCAGCGTTAATCGATTCGGGAGCCGCGCTTCAAAAGCTTGATGAATTCATTAAGGCGAGCAGTGCGATTCAAAAAGATAACAATGCATGTGCAAAAAAATCCGCAAAGTGCCAGGCATAGCTATGATTCTTGACGATCTTGCCGCCTATGCGCGTGAGCGCGTCCGCAACGACCGCACTCGAATTTCTGACGAAGAAATGAGGGCGCACGCGCTTGCACTCGCCCCCAGCACATTCCAATTTGAAAAGACGCTCGCCCATGCAGGTCTCTCATTCATTTGCGAGATTAAACATGCGTCCCCATCAAAGGGGATCATCGATCCAGCGTTTGATCCACTTACTATCGCTCATGCTTATGACGATGCTCATGCCGATTGCATTTCATGTTTGACCGAGCCTAAATGGTTCCTGGGGTCCGACGAGATCTTTACATCGGTACGCCATGAAGTGACCATTCCTATGCTACGTAAGGACTTTACCGTCGATATCTATCAGATTTATCAAGCACATTGTATGGGGGCCGACGCCGTATTGCTAATCTGCGCAATTCTTGACGACGACACGATCAAACGCGGTATAGAACTTTGCGATGCGATGGGCATGACTGCATTGGTGGAAGCACACGACACCGACGAAATCAAACGAGCAGTGCACTGCGGCGCGCGCGTTATTGGTGTAAATAATCGCGATCTGCGTACCTTTACGGTTGATTCCCATCGAGCCGCACATCTGCGCGACGCCGCGCCTGACGATGTACTTTTTGTTGCCGAATCAGGCATTTCGTGCGCACAGGACCTGATAGGGCTGACCGATGCAGGTATCGATGCGGTGCTCGTTGGCGAAGCGCTTATGCGAGCGGACGATAAGACAGAGACGCTGCACTCATTTAGAGAGGCGGCACGCCAATGAATATGACAGCCAACAATGCGAATGTCGGTGCAGTCATCAGCGCATCCATCGACACCGACGCAACCGTCAATACGACCATCGGTACCGACACAGCCACTGATACGCCCGACAGAACCAAAGCAACAATCGACTCTCAGGACAACAAGAAAAACGAGCAACCAATGCATGGCGCTCCCCTGCACACGCACATTAAGATCTGTGGCATTCGCAATGTAGACGAGGCAATTGTTATCAATAGCACGCACCCCGATTTCGCTGGATTCGTCTTTTGCCCTGGTCGCAGCAGGACAGTTAACGACGCCCAAGCTGCTCAGCTTCGCACTTGTATCGATGACGATATCGCAACGGTGGGGGTCTTTGTTGACGACACGATCGACCATATCGTAAGCCTTGTTCGCAAGCAGACTATTGATATCGTCCAGCTTCATGGAACTGAAGATAATCGCTATATCTCGCAGCTACGAGCGTCTATTCCTTCGACTCCAATTTGGCAAGCAGTTTTAGTACGAAGCGAGACCGACTTGCAAAGAGCAACGAAGAGCAACGCAGATCGCATCGTATTCGACGGAGGACGAGGCAGCGGCACATCATTCGATTGGGACATGATCAAAAACGATAGTCGCTATGCACAATCGTTTATTGTTGCCGGTGGCCTTACGCCCGAGTCGATTCCTGACGTAATCGATCAGCTGCATCCATGGGCCGTCGACATTAGTAGCGGCGTTGAGACGAGCGGCTTAAAGGATGCAGCAAAAGTCGAGCGCGCAATAACCGCAGCACAAGCACAACCAGTAGAACACCAACGATCATCAGTACAAACACGAAAGGACGCATCTATGCACGACACATCTCAGACCTGCACGAAGACGCCAGAAGCAACCGTACCTGCGGGACGCTTTGGTATCAACGGCGGACAATACATTCCCGAAACACTTATGAATGCCGTCATCGAGCTGGAAGCTGCATACAATCATTACAAAGATGACCCTGATTTTAATCGCGAGCTAACAGCGCTCTTAAACGATTATGCAGGACGCCCATCACGCCTCTACTACGCCAAAAAGATGACAGAAGATCTCGGCGGCGCAAAAATCTATCTCAAACGTGAGGATATGAATCACACGGGCGCACATAAGATTAACAACGTGCTTGGTCAGGCACTACTCGCACAAAAGATGGGAAAGACACGTCTTATCGCCGAAACAGGAGCTGGCCAGCATGGTGTTGCCACTGCAACAGCAGCTGCACTCCTCGGTATGGAATGCGTCGTCTTCATGGGCAAGACCGACACAGAACGACAAGCGCTCAATGTCTACAAGATGAAGTTACTCGGTGCCGATGTCGTACCGGTTACTTCCGGAACGGCAACATTAAAGGACGCCGTATCAGAAGCAATGCGTGAATGGACTTCCCGTATTGCCGATACGCACTACTGAATGGGATCAGTCATGG
>DIDE01000077.1 GCA_002417975.1 Eggerthellaceae bacterium UBA5808 | reverse complement strand
CGGTTCGATTTTCCAAAGGTTGGAATGAATGAGGCGGATCTTTTTGTTTCGGCAACGATATCAACAACTCCATCTGAAGCGATCAATCGTGTTGCTCCTTTGGTTAAAGGTGGTCTTGCCGAGCAAACGATGGAGGCGGTTATTCTTAAACAGGCTCGGAGTGCACGCGAGGGGATTGCGCTTATTGGGTCAATTGTTGAGGGAAAGGGAGCAGCAGAAGGGAACATACTGTTTCTTTCTGATCCAGATGAACATTGGATGATGGAGATCGTATCGGGGCATCAATGGGCTGCCGTTAAGCTTCCTGATAATGTCGTGGGTGTGCTACCTAATGTAATAGTGACTGATGCGCCGTGTGTATATGATGACTATTACTATTCTAAAGGGCTCGCAGACATTGCTGATGCTGCAGGAACGGCTATGTATGACGGTAAGGGCCACGATGGATCTCACCTACTTGTGGGTCGATCATACGCGCCGGGGTTTGAAATAAAACAGCAAGATGGATCGGTGTCGGGAAGCAATATATACCGCATATGGGGCGGTAGCGCTCTGCTCAATCAAGAGTGGCATGCGCTGATTGATTCACAATTGAATGACCCCTTGCATTTTGAACTTCCGCACGATCGAGTATTCTACGAGCCTGATCATCCTATAACGCTGAAAGATGTTATGAAGATCGAGTCGCTTCGCTATGAGGGAACGCCGTATGATGCGAACAACCCAGCGAATGTACGTGACGATGGATCGTATCGTTATCGGCCTATAGGTATAGAAACGCAAACAGAAATTCATATTGCCCAAGTTCGTCAGGGATTTCCTAAAGAATTGACGACGTTGCAATGGCAGGCATTTGGTAACGGCGAAATGCCAATATTCCTTCCGTTCTATACGAATCTGATTATGGATACCGATGAAAGCATGCGAGTTGAGGGTACTACGTATAACGAGCGGTCGTTCTATTGGCAGTTCTCTCGTGCGCTTGATCTTGCTAAGACAAATCGAACGCAGTATATGCCTGCAATTAAAACGTTCTGGGCTGGATTCCAAGACCAGTTGATTGACCGGCAAGTGCTCGTTGATCAATCAATGCAAAAGATTCTGCAAGACCATCCTGAGCGTCTTAACGAAGTAGCGACGACGATTAGTTGCACGCTCTCTCACCAGGTATTTAAGCTGGAACATCAGATTGTGATGGAGCTCGAAGATCATATTCGGGATAATCCTGGTCAGCCATTCGTGCTTTCATCGGCAGTGACATCGGCGACTCCTGATTATGGCATTGTCACAGAAGCATTGGAATAGATTCTTGCAAGGAGAATGTTACAGGTATGAGTCGATTTTAGAAGATCAGCATAAAAACAGGTAGGATAAGGGGTATCTCTGAAAGGAAGATGCCATGACTGACCAGCCGAAGATTGATTTGTATGACAGCTTCGAACGGATTAATTCGATCGATCCTGCGTTCTATGAAACGTATGATGTTAAACGTGGATTACGCAATGCGAACGGATCAGGCGTTGTAGCCGGTATCACCAATATATCCAATGTTCATGGTTATATCATGAGCGATTGCGACAAAAGGCCCGACGAGGGACGGTTGACGCTGCGCGGTTACAATATCTACGACCTGATTGGAACTGATGGTCCTGAGCGTAGATATAATTATGAAGAAGTTGTCTATCTGCTGCTTATGGGGGAACTCCCTACACAAGAGCAACTTTCTTCTTTTATCGAGGCACTTGATTCTCAGCGTGAGCTACCGAATGGGTTTACTGCATCGATGATCATGAAGGAAACACCTCCCGACATTATGAATGTTCTAGAGCGCACCATTCTGCTTTTGTATGCGTTTGATCATGATGCAGAAAGTCGTTCGCATCAGCACGAGATTCATACAGCTATTTCGCTGATCTCGCGCATTCCGCGTATTGCAATATTGACGTATTATGCGCAGCAAGCGCGTTATTGCGGTGGATCTATGATTATGCATCGTTTTATCCCTGGTCAGTCGACAGCGGAAACTATTCTTTCGATGCTTCGGCCCGATAGATCGTTTACGCCTGAAGAGGCGCGCATGCTTGATATCATGTTGTGCCTTCAAGCTGAGCATGGCGGCGGAAACAATTCGACATTTACGTGCCGTGTCCTGTCATCATCCGATACTGACCCCTATTCGGCATATGCTGCGGCTATCGGATCGCTTAAAGGTAGTCGTCATGGTGGTGCAAATCATAAGGTTCGCGCTATGCAGCGGGAGATCAAAGAGAACGTTCAGGATTGGACTAACGACGATGAAGTTGCGTCCTACCTGGCTAAGATCGTCAACAAACAGGCATATGACCACACCGGCCTCGTGTATGGCATGGGACATGCGGTGTATACACTTTCCGATCCGCGTGCAGTAATTTGTAAGCGGTTTGCTCATCAGCTTGCTCAGGGAACGGAATACGAGGCTGAGCTCAACTTGCTTGAAAGTATCGAACGATTGAGCCCCGAAGTCATTTTGCGCGAAAAGGGTACCAAGAAGACTATGTGCGCAAACATCGATATGTATTCTGGATTTGTATACTCGATGATGGGTATTTCGGAGGATCTCTTCACGCCGCTATTTGCGTGTGCTCGTATGGCTGGTTGGGCAGCGCATAGATTCGAAGAAATTGTTTCGGGTCGTCGAATTATCCGTCCAGCTTATAAGTCGACACGTCATTTGGTCCGCCCGTATGTGCCGATCGACCAGCGCAACTAAGGAATGTTGGTATCCGATAGCAAAAACGGATACGAGCTTAGTATGACTAAAAGAAGTTGCTCAACGATGAAAACGGACGTTAATCAACCATGATCGTTTTTGCGTGTGTGCCGTTTTGTATAGAGCGATTGCATGGTTAGTGGCGGCATCAATCCAAAGTTATTATGAGACGAGCGGAGATCCTACAAGTGCAGGATCTCCGTTTTCTTTGCATCAAATTCTGCCTGTGTTAATGCTCCCATATCAAGAAGTTCTTTGAGCTTTTTTACTTTTGTGAACGGGTCGTCAGTATTGTCATTTTGTGCATGAGCTCCATGTTTGCTATGTCTGATGACTTCCTCGTCTGCATAGCTCTCTGTCTCGGCTTCTATTGACGGGGAGGGCGACGAAGGAGCGATTTGCTCTTGTGTGGCGCATACGATACCGGCCAATGCATTACCTATGGCTGCATTACATTGGATGTTAAAAGATATCGTTTTCCCTGTATCGCAATTGCATATGATCAATGATGCAGGAGTAGGCACTTCGATCTGCTCATCGTAGGATACGGAATGAGATTCCAGACCGTACTAG
>DIDE01000022.1 GCA_002417975.1 Eggerthellaceae bacterium UBA5808 | reverse complement strand
CATCACGCATGATGGTTCAAGGTATCGATGTGCATGTTACGCGCAAGCGGATTAAGAATCTTCGAATTCGTGTCATGCCGCAAGACGGACATGTTGAGGCGAGCGTGCCGCTCTATATGCCGCTTAATCGTGTTGAACATTTTATTGGGCAAAAGATTGACTGGATTATTGACCAGCAGCAGCAAGCTGCGGTCTCACCGCGTCATGTTGCTGCTTGTGCAACAGATGAGTAGCTCGCGGAATGGCGCACCGTTGTAGAAGCTGCGGTTCCGCTTTTAATTGAGCGTTGGGAACCGATAATGCGGGTACGTTCAGGTAAGATTGCGTATCGCAATATGACGAGTCGATGGGGAAGTTGCCAGCCATCGACAGGGAGAATTTGCATTAACATTCGTCTCGCTCTATACCCTCCTCAATGTCTTGAACTTATTGTCGTACATGAACTATGTCATCTTTTGGAATCAGGACATGGACCAAAGTTCAAGCAACTTATGGATTTGTTCCTTCCCGATTGGCGCGATCGCCAGGCAATTCTTGATCGGGGCTAAATATGTTAAATATTATGCTTAAGGATTGAATATAGTTGGGTAATGAAAGATACAAATGATATACGTTTGGTACATGGCTTTGCATGTATGTTCAACATATGATTCGGCTTATACGCGTATCGTATGATTTTGTGTATGGTGATGATGCGTAAAAGTGATTGGTTCTAGGTCGACGGTTGTTGCAAAATGCTTATATGCACGTGTAATTCATAAGACCAACACTTCTAAATGAAGCGTAACGTACCTGTTCATAGCCGGGTAATGATCAATAAATGCACCAGACGATGACGTTTGGAACCCTTCAAATTTATCGGTGTCTGATGCCGTTTGTTATAATGGAGCGGCTCTTATTTTGGGTGGTATGAATCCACACAACGTATAGTCTGCTGAATGTGCAGAATGATTCGTGATATTGAGCATAGTTTTAACAACGCGCGACGAATGCGCAACCGAACGTGCGGCTGCAGTCCGTCTTTGAGAGGCATGGTGTATGGTACAGAAAACACAGAGTTGGCCATGTGCGCAGGTATGTTCGTTAATTGGTGGGATGATTGTAGCTGTGGTATGCTGCGTTTTTCTATCAACGACGAGCGCATATGCAGATGATACGTCTGCGGAGCTTTCGAGTCTCCAGCAACAGATCGAGTCTACGGCAAATGAATATAACGACGCCACAGCGCGCGTTGATGATTTGCAGCAACAGATTTCTGATAATCAGGACCGTATTGATGAGCTCAATCAAGAACTTCCTGGTCAGGAACAGCGTTCATCTGAAGCAATGAAAGCGCTCTATCTGCTTCAGCAGCAGGGATCAAACCTAATTAATATGGTATTTGGCAGCGAGACACTCAACGAGTTTCTCTCGCGTGTCGAATACGTTGACTGCATCCAGCAACATAACACGGCTGAATTGGCACAACTTCGCTCGATGAAATCGGAGATCGAGGTTTCGCAGATAGCACTTGATACAGCAAAGAAGGATGCCGATAGTGAGGCTGCGCGTGCTCAGTCTGCGCTTTCTGATGCGCAAACAGCACGACAAGCTGCTCAGAAAAAGGCAGACGAAGAAGCAGCTGCACAGGTTGCTGCTGCTCAACAGGCTGCAGCTCAACAGGCTGCACAGCAGGATGCTGCAGCGGCTCAGGCTCGTGCACAACAGGCAGTTGATAATCAAAATGCACAGGCTGCTTCCGAAGATGCGACGGCTACAGAATCTCCGAGTGCTGCTCCTGATACAGGCGGCGTGAACTGGAGCTCGGACAAAGCTTCGTTTGTTGCATCGTGGGGTGCTCGTATTGATGACTATCTTTCTGGGTCACCTTTGAGCGGACAGGGAAGCGTTTTTGCTTCGGCTGCTTGGGATAGTGGTGCTGATCCACGTTGGTCTCCGGCAATTTCGGCAGTTGAGAGTACAAAGGGTACGTACTGTTTTGAGGATTACAATGCTTGGGGCTGGGGAAGTTATTCCTTTAGCAGTTGGGGAGAAGCAATTCCGGCGCACGTTTCTTATTTGTCAAGTATGTATGGTGGTTATTTGACTCCTGAGGCGGCGGCAACGTACGCGGCTGACCCGAGTTGGTACAACAAGGTACTTACTCAAATGAACATGATCTAAATGCGTATCGATGGGTGATCTTGCATCACCCATCGATTTTGCTTTGATAAACTCATAGAGTTGCACGAAGCACATATCAATTCGGCGAGGGGCGTGAGGGACATAGTAGCCGACGCGAATACAGAACAGGGTATACGAGCGTCTATCGTAGGTGTGATAGGCCTTGTCGTCCTATGCGCACTTTTATGTTTGAGCATGCACCCTGCATATGCTGACGATGATGCTTCGTCGACGACTGCTGCTCCTTCCGAAGAGATGGGCGGCATTCGCTATTCAAATGCATTGCAGTATCGGAGCGATCTTGAGGCTGCTCAGAAAAAGATTGAGGATTCGGCCAAAGCTTACGATGATGCATGTGCGCGCGTTTCTGATCTTGAGCAACGAATTTCTGATAATAAGACGCATCTTTCTGAGATCAGCTCACATATTGACGACCGTTATGCTGCTGCTTCGGCTTCGATGGTACGTCTATATAAGATGCAGCGCGAAGGATGTAGTGCTGTTGATGTGCTGGTCGGGAGTCAATCGCTCAATGATTTTGCTACGAGTATGACGTATATCGAGTATATGCAGCAGCGTGCGTCGGATGATCTTTCCTCATTTGATACAACTAAGCAGGACTTAGAATCAACGGAGCAGGATTTAGAGGATGCATATCAACAGGTTCAAGACGAGACCGCACGCGCTCAGCAGACATTAGCCGATGCTCAACAGGCTCGTGAAGATATTAAGAACAGTTTTATTGTTGAGGCTTCTACTCAGGGTTCGTCTCAAGGAGAATCAGTGATTGATGACTCAATCGATTGGTCTCTTGATAAGGATGCCTTTATTTCTGAATGGGCCGCGCGTATTGATCGTTACTTGGCCGGTTCTCCGCTTGAAGGTCAGGGCGAATCATTTGCTGATGCAGCGTGGCAATATGGTGTTGATCCTCGATGGTCACCTGCAATATCGAATACCGAAAGTTCTAAGGGAGCGATTTGCTTTCTTCCTCATAATGCTTGGGGATGGGGAGATGTAAGCTGGGGCAGCTGGGATGAGGCTATTCATGCTCACGTGGCTGGTCTTGCAAAAGGCTATGGTTATACGATCTCCTATGATGCGGCGTCTAAATACTGTCCTCCTAATACGAAGCACTGGTATGAATCAACCTTGCAGCAGATGCAGACTATCTAGCGCATTGCGTTTGTTTGCGTATCTCGTTCCTTCGTGAATCTTCTAATTGGATTGGCTGTCTCTGCTAGAATAGATGACACTTATAATCGCCGCTAATGCAGATACCGTGCACCGGCGTATTTCTATCGTATCGAGGCCGCTTGATATCATCAGTCGAGCGAGTCGGAAAGAGAGCTTACGCATGTCGAAGGGTACCTATTCGTTCTCTACACCCATTTACTATGTCAACGCTGCTCCACATTTAGGAACTGCCTATACGACGATCGCCGCGGATACGGTTGCGCGCTATCAGCGTTTGAATGGCTATGATGTCAAATTTGTTACTGGCATGGACGAGCATGGTCAAAAAGTTGCTGATACTGCAACGGCAAAGGGTATGACGCCTCAGGCATGGACTGATTCCATGGAACCAGTATTTCGTGATACATGGGATATGTTGAATATTTCGTATACGGATTTTGTACGGACGACCGAGCCGCGTCATGCTCGTACGGTCCGTACCTTTTGGAACGATCTGTATGAAAAGGGATACCTGTATAAGGGCTGCTATGAAGGATGGTATTGCGTACACGAAGAGACGTATTATGCCGAAAGCGATCTCGAGAAAAACGACGAGGGCGAATTCGTGTGTCCTGATTGCCATCGTCCAGTTCAGCGGGCAGCTGGCGAAGAGAACTGGTTCTTTAAGCTCTCTGATTTTCAGGATAAACTGCTTGCGTTTTATGATGAACACCCTGACTTTATCCGTCCTGTTACGCGCCGTAATGAGATTGTCAGCTTTGTCAGTCGTGGACTTAAAGATCTATCAATTTCGCGCTCGACCTTTGACTGGGGCGTGCCGTTCTCATTTGATAAGGGACATGTTGCATACGTCTGGGCCGATGCTCTACTGGCTTATTTGACTGGTCTTGGCTATGCGGACCCTGATCGTCCAGGCGAGTTTGAACAGTCCTGGCCTATGCAGTATCACTTTGTTGGCAAAGACATCATCCGTTTCCACTGTGTTATTTGGCCGGCAATGCTGATGGCTGCTGGTCTGCCTATTACTCAGTGTGTGTTTGGCCATGGATTCTTGTTGACCAAGGGCGAGAAAATGAGCAAATCGCGCGGTAATGCGATTATGCCTGCTGACCTCGTTAAGGTTTTTGGTGTTGATGCTTATCGCTACTATTTCATGAGCGATATTCAATTTGGCCATGATGGTTCGATTTCCATTGAGCGTATGGTCCAGGTATACAATGCGGATTTAGCTAATACCTGGGGCAATCTCTGCTCACGCGTATTTAATATGACGGGTAAATATTTTGATGGTCGTGTACCGCAGGCACCTGCGAGTGCAGCGGATAATCCATTGCATGAGATCGCTCGCGATTTATACGCATCATATGATCACTGTATGACCGATGTTGATTTCACAGGGGCTGTTAATGCGGTTCGTGCACTTGCTGGACGGGCAAATGCTTACATCGAAGAATCTGCGCCTTGGAATTTAGCAAAGGATCCTGCGCTGCATGATGAGCTATGTGCAGTTATATATAATGCGCTTGAGGCGTGTCGTATTATTGCCTTATTCACCGAACCTCTTATGCCAACAACATCGGCTGAAGTATTCCGTCGTTTAGGGCTTGATGATATTGCAAAGGTAACCGACATCGAGCATGCATCTGAATGGGGCGGCTTACCAGCCGGCAATACGGTTATTAAAGGTGATCCGTTGTTCCCTCGTCTCAATGCTGACGATATCGATTTGTCCTTGGAATAGTAGTGACTACTATGGATTGTTCTGATCGATCTTCTGATGATGGGATAGTTCCCTGCGTGGCTGAAGTGGAACCACCTATGGTGCATGGCGAGCTCGGAGATGTGCCCGTGTTTTTTGACACCGAGTACCATATACGCAAGAAGCATCATTATCGTACGGTTGCCGCGCCGACGCCAGCACTCGAGGCTCTTGTGGCTGATACGCATGCGCATTTTGGATCGCTTGGGCGTCCTGATATTGCGCTTGCACGCTGTGCTGCGCATGGGGTTGGTTTTGTCTGCTATCTATGTGACGTGGTAGATGATCTGCCGGGAGGGTATGAATCCTTTGATCAAATGATGGCCGATGGAAGATCGATGTGTTCGACTATCGAGCCACCAATTGATGAGTCGCGCATACCGAAGATTCGTCTGGGTTGTGGTTGCCATCCCGAAAATGCGAAAAGCTACAATGACGATGTTGAACATCGTCTTGAACAGTACTTGCGAGATCCAAGAACCTGCATAGTGGGCGAAATTGGTCTTGATTATCACTTTGATACATCGCCGCGTGATGTCCAACAACAAGTGTTCCGTCGTCAAATTCGTCTTGCTCATCGGTTCGGTCTTCCCATTGCGCTTCACGTTAGAGAAGCCCATACTGATGCATTAAAGATTCTTCGCGAGGAGGGTGTGCCGAAGGCGGGGTGCATTCTCCACTGTTTTAATCTTGGCCCCGAAGACGTGAAGCCATGGATTGATCTGGGATGCTATATTGCTTTTGGTGGTCCGTTAACATTTAAAAAAGCTGATGAGGTTCGAGAAGCTGCGCGGTTAGTCCCACTTGATCGGCTACTTACAGAAACTGATTGTCCGTATATGGCTCCTGTGCCTGTGCGTGGAATGGAATGCGCGCCTGATGACGTTGTCTTTACCGCGGCTCGTCTTGCCGAGGTTCGAGGGTGCATGCCTGGGCAAGAGCGTGCAACGTTTTTGCGTGCAATTTATTCCAATGCGTGTACGCTTCTTGACACGCCGCGGTGTGCGGAGTTGTCGATGGGGCCTAGCGAATTGCGTCGCAAAAATATTCAGTCTGCAGGAATTCAGAATAAAGATGGTATCAAATGACACAACGTATTCATGTGCTGATTAATGGTTCTCCGCGACCGCAGGGAGTGAGCGCTCACCTCTGTCAGAATATCCAACATGCTATCGAGACGGCTTGTCCTGACGATCATGTGGACTATCTATCTGTTGCGTCTCTTTCGATCGTCCCTTGCAATGGGTGCGGTGGCTGTGATGCTACAGGATGCTGTATTCACAATGATGATATGGAGCGCGTGCGTCCGCTTATTGCACGCTGCGATGATCTGATCGTTGTAAGCCCTGTGTACTTTGCGGGTCCTCCTGCACCTTATAAGGCGCTGCTTGATCGTATGCAACCGTTCTATGAGCGTTGGGATCGCGATCGACGCAGAGGTGTTCATGCTCGCAAACGTCCTGCTCGTCTGATTGCTGTTGGCGAAGGCGGCGATCCACATGGATATGATCCTTTAGTTGTGTGCACGCGCTCTGCGCTTGCTGTCGCGGGTTTTTCGCTTATGCCAGTGGCAGAATGCATTTCCGACAAAGGTGATACACCCGATCTTGTCTGTGATCGTCTTATGCATGATTCTTTGTGGGCTTCTCTTTTCGATACGAACTGTGTTAACGCTTCGTTAGATTCTGCTGAGGGATCGCATGCCTCTTCATCCAACGGCGGTGTGTCTGCTGATGACGGTGCTCTATCGGAAGGGACTTCATACCGTGGGTAATGCTCTATCACCTCTAGCCTCGGTTTCGACGACAAGGTCTGTCATGGAACGTCATGGGCTGGGCACGAAGAAGGCTTTAGGTCAGCATTTTTTGATTAACGACGGAATTGTACGCCATATTTGCGAGCTTTCAGGTGTGCAATCGGATGACGAAGTTCTCGAGATTGGTCCGGGCATTGGCACGCTAACCGTTGCTCTTTTACAGAAGGCGCGGCGAGTTATTGCTGTTGAGCGCGATCCCGATCTTGTTCCTATCCTTAACGAAACATGCGCCGCATGGCGCGATTCTCTTGCTGTTTTGCAAAAGGATGCACTACAACTTTATCCAAAAGATATGGATGAGCAGCCGCGGAGTCTTATTGCAAATCTGCCTTATGCAGTTGCTGCTACGTTGGTGCTCGACTGCTTTCAGCGTTTTGAGTCTCTTGAATCGGCGACGGTTATGGTTCAAGCCGAAGTTGCCGATCGTATCGCAGCGAGTCCTGGCGTAAAGGATTATGGCGCCTTCACGGTTAAATTAGGCTTGTACGCCCACCCAGTAGGCCGCTTTGCAGTATCTCCCGGGAACTTTTTCCCACCGCCACGTGTTAATAGTGCTGTGATTAGGCTTGATCGTATTGATCTGGGTAGTCAGAGCGATGAGACGATTCGCCAAGCAACGACGGTTATGGCCGATGCGGCATTTGCAAGCAGAAGGAAAACGATTGCAAACTCTTCGCTTACATACTTTGTTGCTCGCAAGGGGACGGATGCAAAAGAAGAGCTTCGATCGACGCTGTCGGCTGTCTTCGAAGAAGCTCACATTGACCTACGTCGGCGTGGAGAAACGCTATCTCTTGATGAATTTATGACTCTTGGTCGTGTTGCGTATCAGCATGGGCTGGTTTCTTCTTTGCATTAGCCTTTAATCTGCGTATAAATGAATGATGCACATGGTGAGGAATGCCTCCTGCCAAATGTCGCCGGGCACTGTTTTTCCTGTTCGTAACGCTTGATTTTTGGGGTAATGGGTAATGGTCTCAAACATATGTTTATCGTCTGCAGAATTGTTCGATTGATGGTTCTACACGTGAAATAATTGACGTAGATGATAAAATGTAACGTGTTAAAACTGTACAGATGTGAGAAAGAAGAATACGGTATGGATCTAGCGAAGCGAGCGCGTATCGTCGAATCTATTCATGACACACTTGATGAGTTCGTCGGACAGCGTCTTTCGGTTCGAGCCAATATGGGTCGTTCTAAGATCATTGAATCTGAAGGAGTACTGGTTCAGGTACATCCCCAGTTATTTATTATGGAAGTCGATCGCAAACGTGGTCGTAAGGCTCGTCAGTCGTATCAATATGTCGATGTGCTAACGGGAACCGTCGAGCTAAGCCAGAACGGTGAATCGCTCTTTGCTTCTTTTGAAGATGAGCCAGAGCATCCTGCCGAAGAAGCTGTGCCTTCAATTGCTCCTATCATTGCTGATCAGGGTCAGCAGACCGCTCCTGCAACCGTTGTTGCTCCTGCATAGTAAAATACGTTTCTGATAATTGTTATTGGATCAGAGCGATTGGGCTAGAACAGTCCTTAGTATTGGTGGTGTATTGTAAGAACAATGCATCACCAATACTTTATTAGACTCAAGTAGCTTTAGCTATCATTTGGACAGGCTGAACAGTTTGAATAGGTCGAGTGTCTTGCGTTTTTTGCGCAAAGTCATTGCTGCAACACTTCAGCGGAGAATGCCAGATAGTTCTAGCGAATCAGAACGCCCGCATAGTGAATTTCTTAGTGTTTGGATATAGGCTGACTGAGAAATATACCGCTGTGTTTCGTAGAAGACATTGATGTAGAACTATCGAATGCGGCTTAACGAGGTGCAACGTCGTCAAGACGTATAGGAACCCCCCCCATGTAGCAGCTTACATGCATCTTGAGACGAGGAAATATACCGTTGAAACGTATAAGAGATGCAACGTAGCATCTCTGAATGCAGCCTGAGCAAGAGATATCTCATTAAGACGTATAGGTGTCCCCATGTAGTATCTCTGAATGTAGTTTGACCATGGAATGCGCCGCTGAGACCTATTGGAGATGCCAAGGTAGCATCTTTGAATACAGCTTGGTTGAGAAACATGCCACTGAGACCTATTGGAGATGTCGATGTGACATCTCCAATACATTCTGATCAAGCAAAATGCTGCTGAGACGTATACGTAACCTAAATGTAGCGCCTTGAATGAAGTGCTGGCGAGCAAGTGCCGATTCGTGTTTTTCAACTTAAGACAATGGGTAAAACGTCTCTATAACGCCTGATGAAAAACGCGACCTATAGAATCCAGAAAATGTCCGATACCATGTGGGTGAAAAAATC
>DIDE01000007.1 GCA_002417975.1 Eggerthellaceae bacterium UBA5808 | reverse complement strand
TCTGAGTGGTCGCGCCAATATTGAGGTTTAAGATGGACCTCACTCTGCCCCATTCCATGTCAGCAAACGACCCGGCATCCCCCATCCCGGCGTTGTTGACCAGGATATCCACGCTAATGCCTTCTCCATCCAGAAAGTCGAGAATGCCCTGCGGTGCTCCGGCTTCGAGGAGATCAGCCGCAAACGTATGCACCCGAATTCCATGCTTTGCCTCTAGTTTCCCAGCGACCTCATTCAGGCGATCCTCTCTGCGGGCGACCAAAACCAAGTCGCGCCCATGAGAGGCGAACTCCTGCGCAAGTGCCTTACCGATTCCCGACGATGCCCCCGTGACTAGCACGGTCTTAGCATTATTCATTCCCCTCATCCCTTCTAAGGATCTCGCCGAACCAGTTCGAGAACTCGCAGGCCAGATGGATCTGATGCTGCTTGAGAATTCTACGCGGAAGGTTTGCCGGGAACTCGACCTCGAGCCGCACATGGGTACCCTCCGACGTCTCCTTCATCTGATGGCGAACCCCGCCGATGGACGTTCCATCGGCAAGAAAGCAGGTGCCGCATGCCTGATAGGCATAGCTTGGGTCATGCTTCGATTGCAGGCCGGACTCATCGCCGTATACGATGATGAAATGCGACTGTATGCCCATAGCGCCGGTGCACTCGATGACTTCCTGCCGCATATCACCGCACCCTTTGACCAGATAATGGTCAGGGTTCGCTCGAATGCCCAACAGCCGATTCTCTTCGCTATTGTTCAGCATGACATCGAAATACGAGTCCAGCGTTCGCTTGGCGCTGATGTGCGGAAGGTCTATTTCCGTGACACTGGAACGCCTCCGTTCATGGCACAGCGCGTTGAGCAACTTCGTTCCCACATCGGAAACCCAAATTCTCCCATGAAGCCTTCTGAGGATTGCATCATCGGGAAAAGCCCTCTTTGCTGCTGCAAGCTCCTCATTCGTGCAATCGTCCAGATCAATGTCGAAGACCCGTCGCATCATCTTGATTGCAGCTTTACGCCTCTCGTCTTCCCACTGCTTGATTTTCTCAGCGCCAATAGCCCTTCCATCGATGCCTATCTTCAATGCCTTCTCCTTCTTACAGTAAAGTTTAGCACTAAACTAATATGCGAAAATTTTTACAGCGTATGCTGGTAATTCTCTAAGCATTCCTCAACATTGGAGAATATGCGCTCTGCCTTTTCCAGGTCTTCCGGCGTCAACTCGGACAATATGCCCTCAATCTGCGTGTACATCTGCTCGTGCAGAAGCTCGTGCCCTTCAAACACCCTGCGACCTTCGTCGGTCAGCGCGAAATACGTGTCCTTACCGTTGTCAGCCCCCTTCATCCGTCTGATAAGGTGTTTTTCCTCAAGGGTCTTCGCCATCTGGGAGACCGCACCCTTAGTGACCCCGAGCAGCTGCGCTAGCTGCGTCATGTTTGTCTGATCGTGCTTTCCAATCATCTCTATGAAGTGGATGGATGCCGTCTGCAGCTCCGGGGTGCCGTCGAAGCTGATCTTCTTCGTCCGCATCCGCTGCGTGCGGTTCACGATGCGATAAAACTGTTCTATGAATGCTTGCAGATTCTCAGTCATGGTTTGCCTCCTGCCATATAGTATAGGTCTATACTATATGATTGGCAACCATCTTGACCATGCCGCGTTCTGAGAGACACTTTTCGAGGAGATGTGACACGTCGTCGTTCGCAAAGCGAACCGCCGAGCGAAGCTCAATTTATACCCATTTTTCCAAAGGCTACCTCTCAGCCCTAGTTCAAGATGCCGGACGATCGTCTTCTTTGATTGCCGCAAGAGCCCCTAGCGGAACCGTTGTATCCCCCAAGCATACATTTCACGCCGCAATTCTCGCTTGGCGTTTATTCTCGGGAATCAATGACACCCGCAGGTCAGGGCATGAGTTGAGACCATTTTGAGACCACTTCGCGTTTATTCCCGAGAATAACCGTTTCCACAAGTAAAGAGCTATGTTGAGACCAAATCGTGCGTTTTCGGCGATTTCGGTTCACTGCGCGACACTAGACACCACCAGCTGCACCCCAGTGCAGAAGACATCCAAAACGATGCGCGCCCGTCGACTCTTCAACAATCTGTTTCCCTGAACGACGGTCGAAGCAGCAACGCAAACCACCAAAAGGGTCGTCGAAGACGGATATGACGGCTCCAGTGTCCCTTCGATGAGAACCGGTCGATAGTTGATCACTACCTCGTTAAAAAGAATATACGCGCCAAAAAGCAACAGGTAAAAACAACCGAGTGCAAGAAGACTCCCGTCGACCGCGCAAATCGATCGCCTTCCAATTGATTGGGCAAGTCCAACCACGGCGAATACGACCATGATCCCTATCGCCACACACCCGAGCCAGTCGGTTAGCGTGTAGAGCTGCATATCAACTCCCACGGTTCCATGTATCCATCCATTGATGCCCGAGAACCCGACCAAAGACCCCTCGGGTCCGATCGGCTCGACATCGATGTTCGCCACGGCAATCGTGAATATAAGGAAAACAATGAACCAAGCGAAGGGGAAAACGAAATTCAGCACTATGAGCGCGATGGAGATGATTCCGGGAAAAGGTAGAACATTGTCTGCAAATAAGAGGGGCACTTCCACGAATGATGGACCATTCCACTGGGAGAACAGCGGTAGGAACAGCAGACATATCATGAGACAATTAATCACTATGAGACCGTCGTCATCGGTGACCATTGGGAGCTAAAATGGATACCGCAACATACGATATGGATCTGGTCATGGCTCAAAATGGCTGCAAATTGCGGTATGCTTGTTAGTAATCACGAAAACAACCGAGTCCATCAAGGAGCTCAAGTCCAGGCATAACATGCACACGCTTTCGGGCAAGTGGAGATAATAGCAGTCGTAACGTCAATGGTTCTTGATATCTCAGAATCGCCACGCTTAGTACCCGTTATAGTGAGTCCAATTCGGTGCACATCTCGGATGCCAAGCGCAATCTCTTCCTCATATTAAAGCCAAGTTCAGATGATATAATTTGTCTTAGCCGCCAAAAGGAAAGGAGTGCAATGACCGAATGTAAAATGAAACAGATTATCTTAGAAGTCGAGCACTCGCTTGCTGTTGAGCATATGAATATGTCCGCCACTGAGAAGGAAAATTTAAGACGCGTCGGACGCAATGAACTATCGTTTGACGACCTTATCGCCCAGTACGTTTCCGATGCATATAATCTAGCAGCATCCCATGCCTAATCGTCAGGCGCGCTCTTACAAATATCGCTATGACGATCAGGATCCGTACGTTTATCCAGGTACGCATGTTCTTGTAAATAAATTCGATTTACACGATTTTGACGATCTTTCCATGGCTGAATGCTAGATTACCGGTGCCGCTTATGCGAAACTCGAGCAATATCCCATTAACGGCAGCTTCGACCTGAAACACCTTCAGGCAATTCATAAGGCCCTATTTGATGAAATCTACTCTTGGGCTGGCCACATTCGCGAAAAAAGCTTAAAGGATTCATTCCTCTTTGATCGCTTGCAAAAACTGCTAACTTCTTCAAGTATGCCATCGTGACCAAAGATAAATCCATACCCTATCACAACAAAGAAGACATCCCTGTACTAAACGTATACAATTTTCTTTTAGCCCCCTAAGCACTAGAACCGTACCTAAGCAGCTGGCTACTTTGTTACGCCACGTGATAAAGAAAACTATTCTAAAGTTTCAAAAAAGTACTTGCTCGTCACGCGACGTAATATGTTTTTCTATTCCACGAAGGAGGTGTGGTCCATGCCAAAAGAAGAGATAAAGAAGCTCTTCACCACCGGTGAAATTGCCGAACGATGCGAAGTATCCGTACGTACAGTCCAGTATTACGACGAAAAAGGAATCGTGCATCCAACCAAGCGCTCCGAGGGAGGTCGACGTCTGTATGACGAAGTTGCTCTTGAGCAAATGCAGAGTATCTGCCTTCTGAAAGCCCTCGGTTTAAGTCTCAAGGCTATACGCGGCATACTCGAAAACCCTCAGAACCATGAGGCATTGCTCTGCTTACTCGAGGAGCAGGAAAAGGCATTGTCTGTCGAAATTAGCAAGAGCAGCAGCATTCTTAAAAACCTGCACGCGGCCATCAGAGGTATCAAGGAAAACGGTCATTTGCCGGAGGATATCGAAACCAGTATGGATCCCATTATGGAAACAGGAAAAACAAAGCTTTATCGCACCAAACGTCGCATGCTTATCGAAGGCGTCGTAGCAGACATTATATGTATCGGCACGTTGATTTACGGCATCCTTGTCGGTCAATGGTTGCCACTTGTCTGTTCGCTCGCACTAATTGTTATTATCTGCGCGGAACTCGTTCGCGAATATTATCAAGACGCTCGCTTTGTATGTCCACACTGTCATACCGTGTTTCAGCCCAATTGGACGAGCCTTTTCGTATCTGCGCATACTCCTAAAGCACGCAAGCTTACTTGTACCAACTGTGGCGAGAAAAATTGGTGTGCAGAAGTGTCAGTCGACCGCCATGAAACGACTGATGATCCGACAAGAGCGTAATTCTCGCTACGAGCATTTTACTTCGACCAGCCAGATGTCACATAAACGATGGAGGCCATACAGCAAATGACCCCATCGTTTTGCATCAGACACACGCTTCAGACTATCGAGTGAGAAAATATTTGATATAAAACGCTTCGTCACATTCTGCGCTTATCAGCAACAACCCCTACCAACGATGCGCTAAACAACGTCAGCATAAACAGCAAGATAGGCAAAGAGAGTCCATCGCCTGTCGCCGCTGGAATCGAGAACGCACTCCCGTTCTCACCTGTCGATGACTCGGGCGCTGATGTCGATGACTCTGTCGGCGTTGACGCTACCATTGATGTCGATGCCCCTGTTGGCGTTGGCGTAGGTGTCGGCGTCGGATTCTCAATGAAGTGAGCCGTCAGCGTGGCATTGTCGACATCCGAGTAAAGTGCTGTTGCCGCATAGACGACATCCGTTGAAACGCAGTCGCCAACTGCGTTATACCATCCAGCAAACGTATAGTTATCTTTAGCAACAGCGGTCCAGGTCACATAGTCGTTCTCGCGTGCCGACAACTCATTTGCCGCCTTGCCACGCCAGTCGGCCACCGTCGCCGTACCCCCCTCCTCCGCCGATGCAGCGCGCATCACATCAGTCGACGTCAACAGAGATGCCGACTGCGTTGGGAGTGCATAGAGACCGACCGAGTTCAGTGAATTGTCAGAATCTTTAGTAGTGTCCTCATGATCGGTAGCCGTAAGATAGAGCTTTCCCTTATACATCACCGTTGAACCAGGATTCAGCCCTTCCGCTGTCGTCAGTTGATAGGATCCCAGCTTGACTCCAGAGATTACAGGGAAAGTGATGAGCTGAGCATCGCCAAGTTCAGAAAATCCTTGTCCCAGAATTACGATGCCATTACCGGTAACGGCAGAAGGATGAGTAAGATACGAGCGACCATTCACCACACTGGTATCAGCAGTCTTCTCGACAGTGCCAAGATCCACCAACGTTTTATTGCCTATATCAAGTTGGAGGCCATGAGCCATATAATTGTCGCTGCCTGAGGAATTAAGACCGATAGAGTAAAGCTTTGCATCACGGAAAAACGGAGTGGAGATATCGCCTAAGTTCTCATAGGCAATAGGAAAATCACTTACAGTCGTTTCACCTGTTGACGGCGTATAAGCAATGAAGCTCCGTGCTTCATATCCCATTCCTGCATAAGCCAAACCACAATAGACGATCCCATCCTGAGCAAACGGAGCCAAAGATTGAACCACGCACTCCTTTTTTTGGAATACCGTCTTATACGATGACCACGTACCAGAAGAGATATCGTAGCTTGAATAGTAAACGGTGCTCATAGGAACTAACGCGCCATCAGGGTCTTTACTTTTGGCACAACAGAAGGCATAGAGAGTACCATTGGAATAAGTGAACTGCAGTCCAATATGCGTCATGTCGCTCGCCGAACCAGCTGCCCAGGGAATACCAGGAGCAGATAGCTTTGTCCACGAACCATCGCCACCCTCAGGATTATCCGTAGAATACAAATAGCCGCCCATTTCATCGGCAAGGAACAGCCGATCAGTAGCAGAAACAAGTTTCCCCGTTGCGGAGTCACTAATTGTTGGCAGATTGCCAAGACGCACAAGTGAATCTACGCTTCCATCAGGCGTTCGATAACTCGCCTTAAAGGTGCGTCCGGTCGAGGCGTCCTGTACGTCAAAACGATGAGCAGCGCCGTCAAAGAGTGCAGCATTAGCCGTAAAGGTTATAGCACCATCCGTCTGTGAGGTCGGCGTTATTGTCACTCCATCGACCGTAAGCGTCGCATCACCTAAGGCATAACCATTGACAGTCACTGCCATTCCATCAGTCGTAATCGACCAGGTATTCGCACTAACAAGGTCATCGTTTGTAGCCGAAGCAAAAGTGAATCTTCCTCCAGATGCAGTCATGTCGGACTCAGTGGAATTATTGAAAGCTACCGTTCCACCGCACACCCGACCACGCAGCTCAAGTGCTGTTTCGCTAGGATACAACGCCGCGAGTTCGGCAACCGCACCGGTGATCATAGGAGCCGCCATAGAAGTGCCACTTGCAACACCATAAGGTACAAAAGCGCTCGTCGAATCGGTGCTCGGATCGGTATTTTTACCGAATCCATATCCCGATGCAAGACATGAAACGGTTCCGCTCTTCTCATCCAGGGTCGTGAGCGAAAGCGTAAATCCTGCAGTGACCGTCAGATCAGTAGTATCGATATCCTGCAGTTGCTTGGTCATGCAAGATGCATTGTCACGTCTTGTATTCGCTGAAGTGTCTTCCGACACACAATCCGCACCCGAAGATGTAAGTAAATGGGCATTTGCCTCCCAAGCTGTCTTTGGATTATCTCCACAGGCCATGATATACATATTGCAGGCATAATCCGATGCTGCAATGCCCGTCATCCCGTAATAAGGATTGTTAACCGTCCAAGCAATTCGCACCTG
>DIDE01000047.1:741-9139 GCA_002417975.1 Eggerthellaceae bacterium UBA5808 | reverse complement strand
CGTAATGTTGCCTCGAGAGCTGCGAGTGTCATTTTATCGAGACGTACTACACGCGCTAGGGGATTGCGTTTGAGACGATCGATTAATATTTTTGATCCGACAATAATTCCTGCCTGAGGTCCGCCGAGAAGCTTATCGGCGGAAAACGAAACGAGGTCTGCACCGTGTTGGATCGATTCGGCAACGGTGGGCTCGCCACCTTCGCCAAAGCAATCGAGATGGATGAGTGCGCCCGATCCTTGATCTTCGTAGACCAATACAGGTGCATGATCGTCACGTTGAGCAATAGTCTCGTCGGCTATGGTGCGAAGTTGTGCAATCGAGACGTCTTCAGTGAATCCAATCATTCGATAATTCGAAGGATGAACTTTAAGGAGCATAGCGCAGTCATTATCGACAGCGTTACGATAGTCGCTTTCATGCGTTTTATTTGTTGTACCAACCTCGACCATGCGTGCATCTGAGAGTTGCATAATATCGGGGATTCGGAATGAACCACCGATTTCGACGAGTTCTCCGCGGGACACGATTGCTTTATGCCCACGTGCGAACTCATGAAGAACCATCATGACCGCTGCTGCGTTATTGTTGACGGCAATAGCACTTTCTGCGCCGGTGAGAGCGCATATAAGCTGCTCGCAGTGGTCATGTCTGCTTCCACGCGATCCCGTTCTGGTGTCGTATTCGACATTTGAATAGCCTGCTATAACACGATCCACTGCGTCAATTGCTTTTTGAGCGAGAACGCTTCGTCCTAAATTAGTATGAACGATGACTCCTGATGCGTTGATAACACGGCGAAGCGAAGGCTTACAGAGTGTGAGTGCCTGCCGTGATGCGTTGGTGGCGATAGTTTTTGCGGAGACATCGGGGGATTCTCCTGCGAGGATTGCTTGTCGTGCTTCATTTACCGATGAACGTGCTGCATCTGCAAGTACGCTATGCGGAAGCTGCTTTTTAAGCGCATCGAGCGCTGGTTGCTCAAGGACTTCTTCGATTTGCGGAAGTTGCCGCAGCAGATGTGTAGGGGATTCAATAGCCATGACGTCTCTTTCGACGTGCGTCGTATCCTGCAGATGATGAGCAACATTCTGCAAATGATGAGCAGATGACAACGCATTCAAAATACCTTATATATACCTGTTCCGTATTATAGCGAACCCCCTTATGTATAGGAGCATCGTTTGTGCAGAAATAGGTTCGGAAGTCATAAGTTGAGCTGCTCTACGATACGTATATAGGGACATCATAAGGACATCGATGGCGCACAACTAAGCATCTCCTTTCTTCATACTGCAGAGCTTATTCCATCGATGGCATACAACTAAGCATCTCCTTTCTTCATACTGCAGAGCTTATTCCATCGATGGCATACAATTAGCTTCAATACCTTAAAGGAAGGCGTTTTTGACCGATTTTGACCGGTTCGCGTTGTTTTTACCCGTTTCATTTGACTATAAGGTTTCATATCTCAATGAAGCACAAGCGTCACGCTTCTCAACAGGCGTTATGGTAAAGTTCGGCATGCCGCTTAAAAGCGTTCAACGCGAATCGAGCAATATTTGCTGTTTTGCGCCCAACTTTTTGTCACTTGAGACGTATTGTTCGTCTCTTAGGATGTACTACTTGTCCTTTGAGATGCGCTACTTATTTCCTGAGACATATTGGCTGTCACTTGAGACGTGCCGTGAGCTCTTTGAGATGTGCTACTCATCTCCTGAGACATACCCTGTTTATTGAGGTGTCCCGTCAGCATGAAGTGCGAGTTCCTTCTCTCGCTGGATCTAATAGGAGAAGCCGGCATATGCAAGTGACGTACAGGCGACAGCCAAACGATGAATCGATATAGACAAGGGACCTATTTTCTGCTGCTTAGACGAAAACGACTCTTATTAGTAACTGGCATACCTCAATCGTGCCAGAATGTAGGGACATCGTAACAGGCGTGCTACCCATGCGCCGGAAACGTAGCTGCATCGTAACAGGCGTGCTACTCATGCGACGGATAGGCTACTAGCCGTGGTGATCTGCTACTATTACGTAACATATTCCCTATTTTCGTAGCGGATGTGCGATACGTTGGCGAGCAAGTGCCGAAACGCGAGATTTTTTCACCCACATGGTATCGGACATTTTCTGGATTCTATAGGTCGCGTTTTTCATCAGGCGTTATGGAGACGTTTTACCCATTGTCTTAGGTCGCACAACACGAATCGGCTTCCATTTGCCAGCGCTTCAGCCAAGACGCTACATTTAGATTACGTATACGTCTCAACAGCATTTTTCTTGGTCAGAATGTATTCAAAGATGCTACCTTGGCATCTCCAATAGGTCTCAGTGGCGCATTTCTTAGCCTAATTACACTTAATGATGATACAGAGGTTATGCACAAAAGCTGTAAGTGGGGACTTCGCTTAAGAAGCGTATATTCAGGGATGCTTTCTTGTGATATTAGATAGTTCCTAGAGACGATGAAACACTCTAAGATGCTACCTAGTGACGTGCGTGACATTAAAGATACTATAAACATAGTGATGTTTAGGAGCCGTTGAAGTCTCGATTGATTTGCTGCATTCGATGGTGCTTCATAGTGGCAAATGTGTATGAACGTCATCAATGGATCTTCTTATAGTAGGCCACATGCAGGGAGCTCATGGGTGTCTTTGAGTGCGTTTATCTCCATTGTGAGTACTGACATCTACGATTTTGGGGAATGCACGGACTTCTTTAAGAGTGCCTACCTAGTATCAATCTGAAATTAGTCCATTTAGTGCGTTTAAGTTTGACATCGCGTTGCTTAAAGGGACGAAACAAGGAGGCTATTGGGCGGATCTTTGATTTTGCTTCCAATTTAGTCACAAAAAGCGATGATAGATAGTAGGTTTGGCATCGATGATATATCCATTTTGTATTCGGAGTGGCCTTAACAGATAGATTGTGGCCATTGTTTCATGTGACTTATTGATGCTGGTAGCTCTATGACATGCAATGCTGAGGGGCATACAGCCTGCAAAATGAATGCTGGTAGCTCTATGACATGCAATGCTGAGGGGCATACAACCTGCAAAATGAATGCTGGTAGCTCTATGACATGCAATGCTGAGGGGCATACAACCTGCAAAATGAATGCCGGTGGTTATATGGCATGCAACGTTGATTGCGATGGCGGTGACATTTTGGGCGGTGGCATTCCGGTCTGTGCCTAGAGTGCGATATATGCAACAAAATGAAGCCGCAGTAAATAAGTTACACCTTGCGAAAGCCGCAGTATATAAGTTATACCGTGCTGAAATTGCAACATATAAGATGCACCATGCGGAGGCTACATTCTATAAGCTGCATCGTACAGTAACAGAGCCTT
Source organism: Eggerthellaceae bacterium UBA5808 (assembly GCA_002417975.1). Lineage (GTDB taxonomy): Bacteria > Actinomycetota > Coriobacteriia > Coriobacteriales > Eggerthellaceae > UBA5808. The sequence continues at coordinate 5,778 of DIDE01000047.1, read as the reverse complement.
GAATGATGTTTGCATCGCGTAGCAACAGAGGCTTAAACAATGATTGCATCATGCAGTAGTAAGAGCCTGGATAATTCGAAATGACGCGCTGATGTAGGACGATAGGTGGGCATTATTGATAACGGAGAACAATGCAAAATGACGTGCTGAGGTAGGACGATGGATGGTACTAACGGCAGTGGAAAATAATGTGAAATATTGCATGAAAATAGAGCAATAAGTGGTGCTGAATTTAATGACAAAAATTGCGAAAAAATAGTACTTGAACAGGAACTATATGATGATATAGTAGGGATATCCTCAGAGGAAGGAAAGCCTATGGAAGAAAGAGTGTGCACTGTCGGTGATCTGGCGTCTCGGACTGCCGAAGTTCTCGATACGGTGAAGGCTACTAAAACGCCAACATTTATTGATCAGGGGGGTAGCTCATCAACAGTTCTTGTTGATGCAGATACGTATTTGACCGATATGCAAGCGTTACGCGAATTCAATCGTATTTATCGTGACTCTTCGATTCGTCCAAGTGAGTCTATTACGGGCTCCGGGAAATCAATCTCGTAGAAAGGAACGATCATGAGTTCAGCAGATCAGGGATTTAATGCGGATGAAGGTAAGAGCAAGGTTGCTTGGCGCTGCAAAGTGTGCGGTTACATTGAGTATGCTGATGAGCTCCCGGATGATTTTGTCTGCCCGCTGTGCGGCGCAGGTAAAGAGATGTTCGAGCGTGTCGAAGCTTAAGTTAATTTTTGTTTCGAGCATGTTTCGTCCAGTTTCGATCGATTTGTACCGTTCGCAAGAAAATTGCGAAGAATTGGTCGAAAAATTTCTGCTAAGAAAAGGCTCTGAATAAAACCACCCGATTTCTAGCGTTTGATAAAAAATGTAAAGTAGAAAAGACACCCGACGGGGTGTCTTTTCTTTATACGTGGGTGAACACAATTCGTGTCACAATCGTTCTATTTTCCAAAAATGCGTCAAAATTAGAATTTCGAAAAAATAATAACAAATGTGATACACGGGTATGTATAGGCTCCAATAGAATACGCTTCGTGCGATGGGACAAAACCATCGTTCAACTTGTGTTACAAAAATCAAAAAATAGCCTATTAACAGGCAAAACGAGTAAATAAATTCTAAGTCTCATTTAAATCTATAAACTTGACGAACCTATTTTTCCTTGTCATAGTTCGTTGTGTACAAAGTATGAAAAACGCAGGATATGCCCATAAAACGGCTGATAACGCGATTTCATACGGCGAAAAGTCCCATCTAAAAGGTGAGATGACGTCCATATCGGAGGTTCTGATAGGGGAAAGGAGGTCCATATGGGAAACACGTTCGTAATAGCGGACCCACGGAAATGCGTAGGATGCAAAGCTTGCATGTCTGCCTGTCTCGTCAAGCATTTCGTTCCGGGCGATGTGCCTGTTGCCCGCCTCAATGTGGTCCAGATCGGCCAGTACACTGCGCCAATTCTCTGCCATCACTGTAGCAACGCTCCCTGTGCTGCCGCATGTCCAACACATGCGCTGTACAACGAGGGCGATCGAGTTGCCGTGCGACTTGATCGTTGCATTGGTTGCAGAAGCTGTGTCGTTGCGTGTCCGTTTGGTGCTGTCGACGTTGTCGATCGGTATGACACGGCGCATGTGGGCGATCTGAAAATCGGCACAGCACCTTGTGCCATGGTGATCAAGTGCGATCGTTGTGTCGATCGTCCTGAAGGTCCAGCGTGCATACAAGCGTGTACGTCTCACGCGCTGCGTCTGGTCAATCAGGATGAAATTGATGCACAACGCGGTCGCCGAAGCAATGATGCAGCGCACGAACTGGTTTGATATTCCAAGTGACGAGGAAATATCGTATATCGCCAGGAAGTGTTGTTTGCACATGAGAAAGGAGGAGCGAAGCTGATGGAAAAGCACATGGTGGTATGTCCGTATTGCGGCTCTGGTTGCAAGTTCAACCTACTCGTTGAAGACGATATGGTTGTAGGGGCAGAGCCGCTCAATGGGCTCACTAACCAGGGTGAGTTGTGTCTTAAGGGGTATTGTGGATATGATTTTATCAACGATACTAAGATTCTCACCCCGCGCTTATATCATCCGATGATTCGAGAGCACAAAGGCGATCCGCTAAAACGCGTAAGCTGGGATACTGCTCTTAACTTTGTCGTTGATAAGCTCAATGCGGTTAAAGAAAAGTATGGCCCCGATGCAATTATGACAACGGGATCATCACGTGGTACGGGTAATGAATCTAATCTTGCTATGCAACGTTTTGCCCGCGCCTGTCTAGGAACGAATAATATTGACAATTGCGCACGAACTTGACATGGTCCCACAGTCGTCGGTCTGATTGACACAGTTGGAGCAGGTTCTATGAGTTGCGGCGTTCCCGGTATGGAAGATGCTGGGTGTATATTCCTGTTTGGATATAATCCCAATACGTCTCATCCTATCGTGGCGCGTCGAATTGTTCGTGCGAAAGAAAAAGGCGCAAAGATCATCGTTGCCGATCCGCGCTTTATTGAGACTTCACGTATTGCCGATCTTTACTTGCCACTTAAAAATGGCAGCAATATCGCATTCTTAAATGCTTTCGCAAATGTCATCGTCAAAGATGGTTTGATGGATGAAGAGTTTGTAAAAGAGCATGTGACGGGCTTTGATGAATGGTGGAAAACCATTGAGAAGTACACGCCCGAAAACACGAAGGAAATCACTGGTATTGATCCAGGTCTCCTTAGAGAAGCCGCGCATATGTACGCGACTGCTGAGCCGTCGTCTATTATCGGCTGGGGAATGGGTGTCTGCCAACATCTCCAAAATGTTGAAGCGGTTCACACGTGCGCTGCAATTGCATGTATTACGCATCAGATTGGCAAGCCCAATTCTGGTGTTGCTCCTGTTCGTGGGCAGAACAACGTACAGGGCGCATGCGACATGGGCGCGCTACCAAACTTCTTCCCAGGATATCAAAGCGTTACGGATGAAAAGATCAAGGAAAAGTTTGCTCAGGCATGGCATATTCCTGTTGACAAACTTTCGGATCATGTTGGATACAAGGTATCGGATATTGGCCACTTGATCGATGATGGTAAGCTTCACGCTTTCGTTAACATGGGCGAGGATCCTCTGCAAACAGAGCCTGATACCGACCATTTGACGGAGCAGCTTGCTAAGCTCGACATCTTCATTTGTCTTGATATCTTTATGACGCAGTCGTGCGCTGTCGCCGATGTAGTACTGCCTGCAACGAGTTGGGGCGAGCATGAAGGTGTATTCACTGCATGCGATCGTACGTTCCAATATTTCAGCGCAGCGGTGCCGCCTAAGGGCGAATGCAAACATGATTGGCAGATCATCTCGGAGATCTCAACGCGTATGGGCTACCCCATGCACTATGAGAACACCAAACAGATTTGGGATGAAGAGTGCAGAGCTGTATGGCCTGCTGCATATGGAGCGACCTACGAGAAGATGGCTGGTGTGGGATATGCCCAGTGGCCTATCCCGACTCTTGAGCATAAAGGGTCGCCTGACCTCTTCCTTGGAGGAAAGTTCTCGACTCCCGATCAAAAGGCGAAACTCATTGCTCATGACTTTGAGTATCCTAGCGAGATGCCTGATAAAGAATACCCACTCATCCTTTGCACGGTGCGTGAGGTAGGACATTATTCATGCCGTTCGATGACGGGCAATTGCAAAGAGCTGTCCCGCTTGGCTGAAGAGCCAGGATATGCACATATCAATCCTAAGGATGCCGCTGCTCGTGGCATTAATAAAGAGGATCTTATATGGGCATATTCCCGTCGTGGCAAGATCATCACGCGTGCGTTTATCGATGATCGTGTCAACGAAGGTGCAGTGTATATGACTTATCAATGGTGGATTGGCAAATGCAACACGCTGACACTCCATCATGTTGATACACGATCCCATACTCCTGAAGATAAATTCTGCGCGATTCAGATCGAGCGAATTGATGATCAGGTGTGGGCGGAGCAACACGCTCAGGAACTGTATATGAAGATGAAGATGCGTCTGAGTAAAGTCGCATCGGCTCAGAATGAGCCAATGGAAGATTAAATTTGGCCATTACGGTGGAGGTGCTTATAGTGCTTCCACCACGGCCCGAGTGTGGCTTAGGGGTGAAGAATGAATCGATTTATCGCCATAGAACCGAGCAGGTGCGTTGCATGTGGAACCTGCCGAGCCGCCTGTAGCGCTGGCCATAAGGAAGCCGGCTTGCAAGACGAGCCCCGTCTGGCTCTGTTCGAAAGTCGCGATGTAGTTGCGTCCCTGACGTGCCATCATTGCGAAGGCGCTCCCTGCTTCAAAGTCTGTCCCGTGAATGCTATCAGGCATGATCTGGACGGATGCGTCCGTGTGGATGAGAAAAAGTGCATAGGGTGCAAGCTCTGTGCCGTTTCCTGTCCGTTCGGCGCTATTCACATGTCTGGAACACCTGTTGCAGGTGTTGCGGGTATCCAATACAATACGCCAACGTTTTCGGCGTCATTGAGTCCTATTCTCCAATACGAAGTGGGCGTGTATCCGTGCGCCGTCAAGTGCGATCTTTGTGCTTACGACGGATGCCATCCTCACTGTGTCGACGCGTGTATTACGAACGCGCTGCATCTTGTAGAGGAGGACGGAGACTCGGGTACTCCTCGAGAGATTGAGGATAAACGAGCCAAAGCGCTTCAGTCGAGTGTTGTCATGTTTGACAATTGCAACGATGAGAAAGAAGGAGGGGAGAGATCATGAATCTGCTGCTCATTTCGGCGGCTTTGTCCGTTATCGGCGCGTTTGCTGCAATCATAACGTCAAAGTCTGAATCCGTATCGAAAGGCCTTGCATGCACGTTCGGAGGCGTGTCAGCGCTGTTTGCAGTTACAAGTGGCGCGTTGGCAGTTATTTCGCCAGCAACGTTAGTAAGCGTGCCGACTCCCTTTGTATTCGCTTCGTTCTCATTGCTGCTGAATCCACTTGCTGGTTTGCTTTTAATTATTATCAACGTACTTGCATTTTG
>DIDE01000047.1:0-312 GCA_002417975.1 Eggerthellaceae bacterium UBA5808 | reverse complement strand
TTTGGCTGCAAAGCTGGTATGATTCCATTTCATTCATGGCTTCCACAAGCACATCCTGCTGCACCATCAAACGTGTCGGCATTGATGTCTGGCGGCATGATTAAAATTGGTATCTTCGGTATGATCAAAGTTGGCCTCGACCTATTAGGGGCGTCAGGATGTCAGATGTGGTGGGGACTAGTTGTCATCATCATCGGAGCAATCTCATCAGTGCTCGGCGTAACATATGCGTTGCATGAACACGACATTAAGAAACTGCTTGCTTATCACTCGGTAGAAAACATTGGAATTATTCTTCTTGGCCTTGGCCTG
>DIDE01000059.1 GCA_002417975.1 Eggerthellaceae bacterium UBA5808 | reverse complement strand
TGTGCAGATAACGACGACCACCAGCAATACATCCGCCAACATATTCGCCATCATTAAAGAAATCAAGCGTGAAGAGCATTTTACTATTGCGGAATGTGCGTACTTGATGGTACATGAATTCTCGTTGTTCAGGACGAGTAATAAGGTCTACATCTGCATTCTTGCCAACAGGCATATAGCTAAAGAACCAGCAGAATTTAGCGCCTTGCTCGATCATCCAGTCGTAATACTTTTCGCTGCCGATTACATCAACATTCTTTGCGGTATAGCAGCAAGAGAAACCAAATGCCAATTTCTTGTCGCGAAGAAGTTTGATTGCCGCAACGATTTTTTGATAAGAACCCTCACCACGACGGAAGTCGGTATCTTTTTCGAATCCTTCAATGCTAAGAATAGGAATAAAGTTTGCAACACGAAGAGCTTCGTCGCAAAACTCTTCATCGATAAGTGTGCCATTGGTAAAGCAAAGGAACTCGCAATCTGAATGCTTATTGCAGATTGCAATAAGATCCTTTTTGCGCATCATTGGTTCACCACCGGTATAGATATAAATATAGCATCCGAGTTCTTTTCCCTGCTCGATGATGGAATCTATTTCGTCAAAGGAAAGATTGAGCTTATTGCCATATTCTCCGGCCCAGCAACCAATACAGTGCTTATTGCATGCGCTTGTTGGATCAAGCAAAATGGCCCAAGGAATATTACATTGATATTTTTTGCGCATCTCTTCTTGTTTTTGCCAACCAGTGATACTTCCATTAAGAATGAAGTTAGTAAAAGCGGATTTGATGACCCGATGATCTATGTCGTCCCACAAGCTGCAGATCATCTTATTCCAATTGTTATCTGGGTCGTTAAGCACTCGACGGAAAGTATCGCGTTGCGATTTCATTACATCGCCCGGAGTGATTTTATCGACAAAGTCCATAACTTTTGGTAAGTTTTCGCGCGGGTTTTTCTCAAGGTATTTGTATACGCTATTGAGCCCCAAACGCTTAGCTGAATCTGATAGACCCATACCCATCTCCATTTCTATTTTGCTCATATATGGACAGTATATGCGTTGCAATAGATTCATACATAAGCAGATCGTTTGAAGTGTAAGGAATGTAAAACCTGTTCAAAAGCGTGTATCATATCAAGTTGTGCTGGGTAGCAGACGGATCTGCTGTCATGTATGCGCTAGCTATTTGCTATCATCTGACATCTGCATCTTGTCTATAGGTACGTAGTACAAATTTTGTACGATGCTTGTTAATCATGAACGTCAAATATTTTTAGGTATATAGTAAGTGTTTACTTATGAGGGGAGCTTGGTAGAACATGCCGTATCAGAAAACGATATTAGATAATGGTGTTACCGTTATCTCGGATTCTATGCCCGATGTACGTAGTGTTGCTTTAGGCTTATGGTTCAATGTTGGAAGTCGCGATGAGCGAACTGATCAAGCTGGACTTACGCACTTTATGGAACATATGATGTTTAAGGGTACGCCTACGCGCAATGCATTTGAAATCTCGCAGCATTTTGATGCACTCGGGGCTGAGCTTAATGCGTTCACTTCACGTGAATATACCTGTTATTACACACGTCTTGTTGACGAAAAACTTCCACAGGCATTTCCCGTACTTGCTGATATGGTTGTTAATTCTCAATTTAGTGATGAAACTATTACGCCTGAACGCAAGGTTGTTTTAGAAGAAATAGCACGGACTTCAGATACTCCTGATGATTATATTTACGATCTATACGCGTCTGCTCTTATGCCGACTCATCCTCTTGGCCGTCCTGTGCTTGGCACTAAGGAACTTGTATCAGGGTATCACCACGAAAACTGTATTGAATTCCATAATCAGCATTACTATTCAGGCAATCTTGTTGTCGCTGCTGCAGGAAATGTTGATCATGAGCAGCTTGTTGAACTTTCACGTACGTATCTATCTGAAATGCCTCAGGGGACAAAAGCACAACGTTCGTCATTTTCCGAAGAACATAGGAGCGATTTTGCTGCGGAAAAACATGATACTGAACAAGCTCATGTCCTTTATGGTGTTCCTTGGATGCCCTTCGATGATGAGCGCCGTTATGCGGGTAATGCGCTTAACGCAATTCTCGGTGGATCGATGAGTTCACGTTTGTTCCAAGAAGTTCGTGAAAAGCGCGGATTGGTGTATGCCATTTACAGTATGATTGCTGCATTTCAAGGAACGGGATTCTTTGGTGTATATGCAGGAACGCGACCAGAGAATATCAAAGAAGTTGTTGGGATTATACGAAGCGAGTTAACTAAAATTTCTGATCATGCGCCATCTATTGATGAGTTGAATCGAATCAAAGAATCGCTCTGTGGCCAATTGCTACTCGGCCAAGAATCTACCAATACTCGTATGATTCGTCTTGGTCGTCGTGAAACTATCGGATCAGAACAACTTTCTGTTGATGACATTGTGGAACGCTATCGCTCACTTTCTCCTAAGGACATTCAGAATGTTGCTCAAGCATTTCTTGAACAAGAGCCTACTATTGCGGTTATAAGTCCTTATGAAGTTGATCGCGTTAAAGAGGCAGTCTCGGCCGCGAAGTAGTTAGATGTGTTTAGTGTTGTCTCCTCAATGAGGGGTCGTATTGATGTATCAAAGGATAAAAAGTACTTATATGATACGGAGGAAACGATGATACAGGTTGCAGTATGCGGGTGCGGCGGACGGATGGGATCTGCGGTAATTGATGCTGTTAATGCAAGTGATGATATGCAACTCGTCTGTGGTGTGGATCCCAATTTTACAACTGAATCGTATAGTGTTTATCAATCAATTGATCAGGCTCTCAAAGCTACGTCATTTGATGTCCTTGTCGATTTCACGCGTCCTGATGTTGTTGCCTCAAATGTAAAATGTGCGCTGTCTGCTGGTGTTGATTGCGTTGTAGGAACAACGGGCCTTGCTCAAGAAACACTTGAGTCGTTGTCATCATGTGCTACGGGTGATGCGTGTCTCTTTTACGCTCCTAACTTTACGACAGGCGCCGTTCTTATGATGCAATTTGCAAAGGCTGCTGCACCATATTTTCCCGAAGCAGAAATCATTGAATGCCATCATGCCAACAAACGCGATGCGCCAAGCGGAACAGCTGTTCGCACTGCTCACATTATTCAGGATGCGCGTGGTCGCGATAGTAAAGCTCCTGGCAAAGAAACAGAAATTGAAGGAGCAGAGGGAGCTCGTGGTGCACTTGTTGCAGGTGTGCCTGTCCATTCCGTTCGTTCGATGGGATTTGTAGCAACACAACAGGTCATCTTTGGTTCGATGGGCCAGACGTTAACGATTACACATGATTCATGGGATCGTGAAAGCTATATGCCTGGTGTACTTCTTGGTATTCGTAGCGTTGGATCTCAGCATGGCCTGATTGTAGGTTTGGAGAACTTCATGGAGTAATAACGCATCTGTGCGATAATACGTAATACAGGTGGATGAGAATGCCATGAACCGATCGATGGTGTTCTCTACGCAGTTATGTGAATGAATGTGGATACGTTGGGAGAAATACATGTCAGAAGGTTCGTCGCCCCGTTTTGGTCGAATGATACCAGCTATGGTTACACCCTTCGACGACGGTATGGAAGTCGATGTTGATCGTGCGGTTGCACTGGCTTGTAATCTTGTTGAACACGGTGCGGACTCTTTGGTTGTCTGCGCTACGACAGGCGAGGGACCAACAATTGAGCATGATAAAAAGATCGAGCTTTTTACCTCAATCTCCAAAGCTGTTCATCCAAAGGCGCAGGTTATTGCAAATGTAGGCTCGAACAATACTGCCGAAAGTGTTGCATTTGCTAAGGAAGTTTCGCATACAGGTGTCGATGCTGTTATGGCTGTTGATCCTTATTACAATAAGCCTCCGCAAGAAGGTCTCTATCAGCACTTTATGACGATTGCTAATGCGGTTGACCTTCCAGTGATTCTATATAATATTCCTGGCCGATGTGGAGTAAATCTTCTTCCGGAAACCACGCTTCGTTTAGCGCATGACTGTAAAAATATTGTTGCCGTAAAGGAAGCATCGGGTGATCTCGCTCAAATTAAGTGGATCATTGACGGTGCACCTGAGGGATTTTGCGTCTACTCTGGCGACGACGCGATGACGTACGATGTAATGAGGCTGGGGGGTGCCGGCGTCATCACAACGACCGGTAATGTGGCACCTGCCCAGATGAAAGAATTAGTGTCTCTTTGTGCATGTGGCAATTTTGATGCCGCTCGCGAACGACACGAAGCGTTGCTACCGTTAATGAAGCAGCTCTTTATCACCGCAAATCCAATTTTGATAAAGAAAGCACTTGCCATTGCAGGATTTTCTGTTGGTGGTTTGCGCCTGCCTCTCATCGAAGCAACGCCTAAACAATCAGCTGATCTTGAACGTGTCATGCGTCAGGTCGGGATTGTCTAACGCGTAAAGGAAGCGTATGACTGAAAAGAATAATGAGTCCGTTCAAGCGGACGACAAAGCGCAGAGGACTTCAACGCGCTCATACAAGCATGTAGATCTTGAGCGTAAACGTCCAAAATTAAGTAAAGAAGATCCTTCGATCGACCATAATCCGTCAAAAAAGAACGGTAAACATCACAACCACCATCGTGGTGGTAAGGGCAAGAAGTCACAGACAAATATTTTTGCTTCACCTGATAAGGATCCTAAGGCGACGTTGCGTGTAATACCGCTCGGTGGTCTTGATGCTATCGGCAAGAACATGACCGTATTCGAATGTGGCGACGATATGATCCTCGATGATGCAGGACTTATGTTCCCTGGTGATGATCATCCGGGCATCGATTTGATTTTGCCTGATTATACGTATGTGCTCGAGCATGTAGACAAATTACGCGGTATCGTTATCACGCATGGTCATGAGGATCATACGGGATCTCTTCCGTATTTGTTAAAGGATTTGGATCGAACGATTCCGATTTATGCTACTAAACTTACACTTGGTCTCATTGAGGGCAAGCTTAAGGAGCATCGCGTAAAAAATGCAAAACTTATTGAGATTAAACCTGGTCAAAAGATTCAACTTGGCTGCATGTCCTGCGAATTTTTTGCGGTAAATCATTCTATTCCTGGTGCTGTTGGTATATTTTTCCATACACCTGCGGGTAATGTTTTGCATACGGGTGACTTTAAGCTGGATCAGACTCCTATCGATGGCGTAACAACTGATTTTGGGGCTTTGGCACGATTTGGTAAAGAGGGCGTCGATCTTATGATGTCCGATTCGACGAATGCGACCAAGCGTCAGTTCACTCCTTCAGAGGCTGAAGTTGGTAAGGCTTTGCGCTCTATCATCTCGGGAGCTAAAGGGCGCGTTATCATTGCAAGTTTTGCAAGTCATATTCATCGTATGCAGCAGATCTGTGATGCTGCGGTTGCGTCTGGTCGTAAGGTTGTTGTTACGGGACGTTCAATGGTCCAAAACACTGATATTGCGCGTCGTTTGGGTTACCTTAATGTGCGTGATGAGGATATCATCGATGCGTATGACCTTAAGAGTATCCCGCCCGAAAAAGTTGTTGTTATGTGCACAGGTTCGCAAGGCGAGCCTTTGAGTGCTCTTGCTCGTATTGCAAATGGCGAGCATCGTACTATTGATATCGAAAAGGGCGACACTGTTATTATTTCAGCTAGTCCTGTTCCTGGCAACGAAAAAGCTGTTACGCGTGTTATTAATCTGCTCGCAAAGGTTGGAGCAGATGTATATGACAAGAATCGTGCATGCGTTCATGTATCAGGTCATGCAGGTGCAGAAGAGCTTAAGCTGGTGCTGTCAATTGTGCATCCTCATGCATTTATGCCTGTGCATGGCGAAGCAACACATCTTCGTGCACATGCACGTCTTGCTGAAGAGACCGGTGTTCCTGCACGCAATATATACATCTTAGAAAACGGCGAATCACTTGAGCTTTCATCGCGTGGTATTCGTCGCGGCGAAACAGTGCAAAGCGGTATTGTGTTTGTTGATGGTCTCAGTGTTGGAGATACGAGCGAAGATGTTCTCAACGATCGTAATATCCTCGGTGAGCAGGGATTTGCTGCAGTTGCGGCTGCTGTTGATATGAAAGATCACCGTCTTGTTGGTGATGTATCTGTTCAAATGAGGGGAATCACTGGTGGAGACGACGGCTATCTCATTGGGGATGCCAGCGATAAGGTAGCTGCACAGCTTAAGCGTGATTTAGAGCATCATCGTAAGTTCAGAGAACTTCAGAAAAATGCACGACAAGCCGCTTCGTCTATTCTATGGGATCGTATCAAGCAGCGTCCTGTGGTTGTTGTTAATCTTATTGAGGTATAAGGTATACTGCAATTGTAGATATACATGCACGTCATATGCATAAAAAGGAGTTTCACGTGGGTCGTTCCAAAGGGTCGAAATCAGGCTCAGGAAATAAAGCTTCTCGTAAGGCAGCATCGCCTTCGGTAAAGCATGCCCAAAAGCAAGCCGACTCACGTCGGGCTTCTTCTGTTGATGATGGCGAGCATTTTCTTGATGAGCGATCACGCCTTGACATATGGGGCGTGATTTGTGCAGTTATTGGGATTGCTTTGCTGGTCGTATGCGTGATGCCTTCTAATGCGCTTGTTTCAACCGCACTTGGCCAGGTTCTTCATCTTGGGCTTGGTATGGGTGCATATATCTTGCCTGTTGTTCTTCTTCTTATATCGGTCAGTCTGTTTGTTCGCAACAATGATCATCGTGTTCCCAAGCGCATTGCGGTTGGCTTGTTCATCATGTTTTTTGCGCTTCTTGTTCTTCTTTCTCTGTATTCACCGGGCGTTACGCCAACAAATGCCGGTGATGTGTTGTTTACACCAGTAAACCTAAAGTCTCAGGGCGGATATATTGGTGCTGGTATAGCGTGGATTGGCATGACGCTGTTTGGGCAGATGGTAAGTACAATTATTGTCGTTGGCATAATGATAATCGCGCTCATCATCGTTGGTTTTTCTATTTCGCGTATCGTTGATCGTATTCGTTCTCCTCATGATCA
>DIDE01000123.1 GCA_002417975.1 Eggerthellaceae bacterium UBA5808 | reverse complement strand
CCCGCAAGAATAATACCCTTCATTAGACCGAATCACCTCATAGATATCAATAGTTTGATATAGCGTGCATATTGCAACACTAGTAAGTAATGAGTTTACCATTATGCAATACATCATCGCCGCTAAGACGCAGCAACTCTAGATAATCCTTGCAATACGCATGCATATAGACCAAAACACGGTCTCAGCATCTGCCAAGACCGTGCATATCGTTATAAATCAGGCCAAAAAAGAGCACCATAGATACTCGATGGTTTGAAATTCGGGTTCATATACGGATCGCCTTTAGCATAGAACTGAGGCCAACGTTGCATCATCATGCCACGCTCACGCGCAAAGCGCAGTGCGGATTCCTCCGTTACGTGATGACCACGAGAAACAGATTCATGATGAATCAGCTCAGCGCCCATCTCAAGAAGAATGAGATATCCCTTTTCGCGAAGGCGCAAACAATAATCGATATCGTTATAATCGACTTCAAACGCCTCATCAAGGCCATTAACCTGGTTAAATACTGATCGCTTCGTGAGCAAACATGCACCCGTTACAGCACTAAGATCCATTGATAACTGAGCTGAACAAAAATAGCCCGGCTGAGTACTTGGACACCGATGATTAAGATGGTCAGGTCCTGACACAAGAACAGCAACGCCCGCATGNNCCAATCAGGCGTTATCACTTCGGTATCATTATTGAGCATAAGCAGATAATCATACGAAGCCTGAGCTATGCCAAAATTAATAATCTTTGCAAAGTTGAATGGACCTTCATACTTTACGATCCGTATGTTCTTATGAGACGTAAGCGAATCATAATAGGCAAATGTCGCTTTGTCCGTGCTGTTATTTTCGACAATAACGATTTCGTAATTTGGATAGGTCGTCAATTGCTCAATAGACGAGATACAACGAGCAAGCACCGGGACGTTATCTTTATTTGGAATTACAATTGAAACAGGCGGCTTCTCTGTAAGATCGTATTCAAGCTCACAATAAAGCGGAGCGCGCTTAGATGGAACAGCTTTAGCAGGAATACCGCACCGCTGCAGATGCTCGTTCAGACAACGTAGCGTTGCCTTTTGTACATACGGCTTTGTATCGATTGATGCAGCGGTTGAATTTGCATGGATGCGCCAATGATAGAGTACGTGACGCGCATGAAAAATATTGCGTGCCTTCTCGGCAATGCGCAACGTCATGTGATAATCTTGAGCGCCATCGTAGACACGCGTTGGATATTCCAATGTATCAAACACGCTTTTGCGCACCGTAAGAAAATGACAAACATAATTTGATCCACGCAAAAGATCAATATTGAAATCCGGTTTAAGGTAGGGACTCACATACTCCCCATCTTTGAGCTTATCTTCATCACAATACAATAAATCTGTATCAGGGTACTTTTGTAAGCCTTCCGTATACACATACAGCGCATTCGGCTCAAGGATATCGTCATGATCAAGAAAACAGAGGAAATCGCCCTGCGCTATGCGAATGCCCTCATTGGTGTTTTCGGTAATACCGCGGTTTTCATCAAGGTTCACAACTTTAACGCGCTTATCCTGCTGTTGATACGCCTTAACTTCTTTTGCTAACTCTTGATCTTCAGGCGATGCGTTGACAAGAATAAGTTCAAATTGGTCGTACGTCTGGTTCAACACCGATTCTGCCATATCCCTTAAAAATGGCAACGGTGTTTTATAGAGTGGGACGATAATTGAATAGAGCGGTGCAATAGAGAACGACTCTTCCCTTTGAAACGCTAAATCCTGCTCGTTTACGCGATGATCTTTAAACCAGTGGTCATAATTAGGGTCAATCTGAGCGTTGAGCGTTTTGCACCACCATGCTTGACGCTTATCGCGCAAAAGCCACGATTCAATAACCTTAAATCCATCGGTAACCGCAAAAGTAGGGCTATAGCCCCATACACCAAATTGTTGGACGCTTGCAGGAATCACCAAGGAGAATTGAATCGTCCTCTTACGGAAGTTCGGATAGTCCATGCGCGGACGAACCGTATCTTTAATGCAGATCCAGTCACCAATATTGACACGATGCCCCGCACTATCAAACGTTTCAATCTCGATAGGAGTATCTTCAAGCGATGGATCATCAACAAAAAACGTTACTTCACCTTGGACAATCGATCTATCCCCATCAGCAATAACATCATCAATCAGAACTCTGGTTTCGTTGACTAAATTATACCGATCACAATTTCGAATACGTTGTACATCATTTGATTCAGTAACGCTATGTACGCGCGATTGTATAGCAGAAGCAACGTGCTTAAAAGGATACGTTACCTCAGCAAGTTGTGCACCTTGTTGGTCAACCGCCTTAACAGAAACAATTTGTGTATATGAAACTATGGGAACCATAACCACATACGTTTTATCTTTTCCCAGTCCAGAAGAAAGAAGCTTTACTGGAGACCGTTTTCCATCCTGAGTTTGAGAAGTCGCAGATAAGGAAAGATTAGACAAAGGCATGTCGCTAGTAACGGAAGCATAAATTTCCCCTTCGCCGCGGCAAACATTACCGATATAGAGCTTCATAATCAACCTCTCATGGTTGGAAGTACACATACATTAGTTATTCCCATGCCTCAATACCGTAAACAGCACGAGAAATAGATAGTATAAATTTATTCAATTCGCTTGTGCAATGGATCACGAGGTAAATATATAACTTCGATACGTTAGAGATACCGTATAGTTTGTCCGATCATCAACTTCCCCCATATTCCATACATGCATAAAGCTTACACGCTTGTTTTTTTAATCAGCTAAAGTGGCACATAATGTCCATATGCATACAGCGGAGATCGTCCCTCATCTCTTATTGGCTCACGCTCTACGCATCTTTGTCGTTGCTGCACCATTCGTCTTCTACGTTGGACCATTTCACATACTGCTATATCAAACTTTACGAAGCCTTATTGCTGGATCGTATATACTTACTACGTTACAGTCTTACTTTCATTGTACACATCATATTGGAAAGGAATAGATATGAGCGAAGCACCCGTTCTTTCGGTGATCGTCCCCGTCTATAACGCTGCTGCACATCTTAAAGAACTTCTTAATTCGATCAAAGCACAAACATTCGCCGATTATGAAGTTATCTGCGTAAATGATGCATCAACCGACGAGAGTGCAACTATCCTTTCTGATTATGCAGCAAAAGATAGTCGTTATAGTGTGCTTAATAAGATAAATGAAGGGCCTGGCGTTGCGCGCAATGCAGGACTTGATAAAGCACGAGGATCATATGTATTCTTCTTTGATTCAGACGACATCGTAAATTCTCATTTGTTTGAACATGCCTATGCATGCGCTCAAGAGACAAACGCTGACATTATCATCTATCAGTCGCAGCATCTAGACGATCGATCAAACACGGTATACCCCAGTCCAGATCGATGGGACCCACAATTATTTCCAAAAGAGTTCAATAGCACCACCCATGCTGATGCATTATTCGAAACATTCCAGAATTGGCCCTGGGATAAAATGTTCAAGCGATCGTTTCTTCTTGATAACGAAATTCGTTTTCCTGCACTTTATCGAACGGAAGATTTAGCATTTACCTGCGCCGCACTTGCTATGGCACAACGTATCGCGCTCTTAGATGAAGTGCTCTATTCTTACCGTGTTAATAATCCAGCAAGCAGCACCCAAACGACAGATAATGCCCCTTGTGACTTTATTACATCGATTATTGAGCTCAAATCATACCTTGATCGTCACCATGTGTTTAAACAAGTTGAGCGGTCATACGTTAATTGGACGTCACTCTGCATTGCGGTAAATCTTGCAGGTCTTCATAGCCCCGCAACATTCAGCTCGGTATGTAACGAGCTTCGCTCATCAGCGCTTGAGCGTACAGGGCTTGCACAAGCATCAGATGATCTATTTGACAACACAGAGATTCGTAAGCTGATCCGTACTATCGAGAATCAGGACGATCTAACAATTATGATGAGTGCTTGGCATGTGGATCGAGCATTAATCACTGCTCGGCAAGATGCTTATATTGATTCGTTTGTACAAGAAGGCATGAACTATGTACGCCAAAGCACTACCTTCCGAACAGGAAAAGCACTTCTTGCGCTACCAACCTTTGTTAAAGAACATCTCGGATCGAGTGCACACAATTAAGAACAGGTAAATTTGAACATTATAATTAGTGAACTGGCGCAATTTACCGGTCTAAAACTACATGCATAACGTTTGTTTCCTCCACATTCGATCGTTTCAATCAAGACAAACGTACTAGGTAAATAAATGCAATACCCCAGGTCAATAGTTATCATTAGCAAAATGTTCCTGCCAATAAACCGAATCTTCAAGAAAGAAACAACTTATATCTCTTTTAGTCGCTGGATAACATAGGTAGAATAGATAAGTCTGTTTACCGTACGTAACGCAAGGAAAAGGCCGGTATGAATTCAAAAACAGAATCAAAGGAATTAAAACGGCAGGAGCGAACTCGCTATCTGCAGCATAACCGCTTTATTCTTACTTCACTGGTTTCAAAAGACTTCAAACTCAAGTACCGTCGTAGTGTTCTCGGTGTTCTTTGGAGTTTACTTAACCCGCTGCTCATGATGATCGTTTTATCTGCAGTATTTTCTTATATGTTCCGTTTTTCTATTGAGCATTTTGCTCTGTATCTCATCATTGGTCAAACGCTGTTTACCATGATGCAAAATTCAACAACAGGAGCGATGACATCGATCATCACTTCAGCGCCTTTGATTAAAAAAGTCAAGATCGAAAAAACGATCTTTCCTCTTGAGCAAGTTATCTTTGAACTGGTCAACTTCGCGATATCGATGATCGCTATCGCGATGGTTATGGTGTACTACCAGGTATGCCCTGATGCAAACATCTTATTGCTCCCGATCTTATTATTTGACACCGTTGTTTTCTGCGCAGGATTGGGATTCTTACT
The DNA here is from genome assembly GCA_002417975.1 of Eggerthellaceae bacterium UBA5808. GTDB lineage: Bacteria > Actinomycetota > Coriobacteriia > Coriobacteriales > Eggerthellaceae > UBA5808. The sequence goes on along the minus strand of DIDE01000123.1, from coordinate 542 downwards.
TTCGGCGATGGCGGTGTTCTTCCGCGACATCGTTCATCTCTGGGGAGTTGTTTGTATGGCATGGTCATATGCAACGCCTTTGTTCTATCCAATGGAAATGCTCCCCGACTGGATGCAAAATGCAATGGTGTTCAATCCTATGTATCACTATGTCACCTATTTTCGTGACATACTAATGTATAACGTCAACCCTGGAGGAATGGAAAACCTCGTCTGCTTGGGTATGGCGCTCATCACTTTTGCGATCGGTTTGCTGGTCTTTCGTGCAACCGAAAAGAAATTCATTTTCTACGTATAGAGGACTTGTCATATGGCAGAACCTATCATAACGATCGATCATGTAAGTATGTGCTTCAACATTGCTAATGAGCAACTTACCAATTTGAAGGAATACTTTATTAAGATCCTTAAACATGAACTCTTCTATCGAGAGTTTATGGCACTCGACGACATCGATCTTAAAATTTATCCAGGCGAGCGCTACGGCTTTATCGGCATCAACGGATCTGGTAAGTCGACACTACTTAAGGTTATTGCGGGAG
>DIDE01000128.1 GCA_002417975.1 Eggerthellaceae bacterium UBA5808 | reverse complement strand
GTGGGCGGCTGAAGTGAGAACATGGGAATCTGCAGCTTGTGCAAACGCGGTGCGTGAAGCAGATGAGGTAAGTGTCACTGATTGGGCATCGATCTTGTAGAAATCGCTCTTCGGAGCCCACTGAGCATAAAGTACTACAGAACCTGACTGAGTAAGGTTTTTGACACTCTGGGTGTCAGTATAAGCACTACCTTTTCCATCAGGAGTTGTATTCCACCCCATAAAAATATGATCAGCCTGTGCAAAAACGTTTGCATGTAGCGGCTGATCAACATCGTATGCAAATGATTGATTAGCCATAGTGCCACTACCACCATTTGCATTGAATATAACATCATAAGAGTTTGGAGACCATTTTGCATATAAAACCGTATCGGAATACAAAGAAGTCGCTATATCGAAATCATGTAAACACGCTGCATCTATACACCAACCTTCAAATGTATAGCCAGGACGAATTGATGTAGATCCCACCGTCCAGCCCGAAGGAGTTATAGCTGTTCCTCCCCACGCAATGTTAGTTTGTGCAGGAGGATCGCTGACTGGGGCATACTGCGAATGAAATGAAACTTGCGGCTTCGCGCCCCATACTGCATATACAACGTTATCGGATAAAGAAGCAGAAATAGATGGATACGTTGTTAGGATACCAGCTTTGTCCATCTGCTCCTTCGATGTTAGCGGTGCAAGTTGCGATTTTGACCAACCAACAAACTCATAGCTATGACCATCAGCGGCATCAGGATATACCATCATTGAAGAATCCCATGTATCACCAGTAGATAGATCATCTATAGGGGTTGCAAGCGTTGGTGTCGCATTTTCATGGTGATAGTTTATATACATTGACGCTGCTGGATCTTCACCAGTATAGGGAGAACCGTCGCTATTAATGATCCCAGCAAAAACGCCCGAGAGACTTTGGCCACCATTAGATTTATACCAAAGCGGAAATGTTTCAATAACCTCAATATTATCTACTAAATTACCGGAAGTAAAATCTCGCGATACAACGGATTTAACATCAAATCGAGTCGTTGTCTGAGAAGCAGGTACTTTATATGCACCTTCGTACGATTCCCAATCAGGCTGATAATCACCATATTTGGTTACACGATTATTCGGCGTGTGAATGTCAATACTTTCCCAACCAATTTGGTTAGTATCACCATTAGCCACATTGCTATTCATTGATGCACCATTCGATGAAGTTCTACGTGCTAACTGCGCGCTTTCCGATCCAGGTACACCTATATTGACAGACATACCATCAGTATAATTCTGCCAACGAGACGAATGGCTCAACTTCCATTTTAGAACACTATCGGGAATGCTAGCAATATCCTGATAAAATGATGTTCCATAATTTTGAGCACATACTTCACCATATACATTGTCTATGGAACTATCTATTTGTATTTCGATGTAATCTTTTCCATAATATTTTATTGAACGCCATCCAAAAGCGTCCAGCTGTGCTTGGGTTAACTTTGGAAAGTAATACTTTCCGTTATGCGTCATGTAGTATTGCGAATCGCTTAATTGAACCTCAAGCCATTTAAAAGAGGAACGATCTAAAGAACTTGCAGGAAAAGCCTCAAAATCCCCATTAATGATTTTGTTTTTTCCTGGTGAAAAAGCATGTGGAAGAAAAGACTGGTCCATACTTCTTAAATTGCTCGAAAGACTAGCTGCATCGTCATTATAAATAGAAATGCTATCTTGATCTGTACCATTACTCAATATTTCTTGATTTTTAGACGTTGTATCACAAGAAGCAGAAGCAAAAGTACACTCTTCAGACTGATTAATAGTCTTCGATGTATCAACTTCGTCTGACGAATTAGAATCAAGATTAACTTCGTCAAAACTATTTATATGCTGTTGCTCTTCCCTATCAGCTATTTCAGAAGTTGCAGACAAGGAAGGCAGAGATTCATCATTACCTGTCTTGCCCTCAGACTGCAGTTGCGCATCATCTTTTGTATGCGATGACTCATTTGTCATAGCTTCGGCTGCACTCTGTAGACTTGAAAATGAAAGAATCAAGACGACAGACAACAGACAGCAGATAAGTTTTTTAACTGATTCCTCAACTTTTAATACATGCAGAGTATTCATGTCATCGCCTTTCATCAAGTTTTGCGCAAGTAAGATATACAAATCCGTTGAATTAATCCCTGGAATACTGGTATGGGATCTCTAACACTTACCTACAACATTTCATATGAACCAGTTTCCTCATGTAGCAGCCAATATATTCATTAGGCTCATTGCTTTACGAACAGAGAAATATCAATTCACCTAGGTAGACTATCAAATAAGATATAATCCCATAACATGACAGTAAATGAGGCAAAAAAAGAGTGCAGATATATCGTTTCAGTTGTCCCCCAAAGAGCAAAAATAAGCCAGGACCGTATAACAAAACGGGATACTTTTCTAGACGTCCGAACTATCAATCTAGCAAGATAAACAAATGCTCTTTACCTCTACGATGTAGATCCATACTTTATAAAAATGAATCACTTTGAATTAAGTCTTAAGACAAAAACAGCGTTACTCAGCAGATGCAAAGACCCTAAAATGATAAAAATGCTCCTAATGACAATCCATCAGGGGCATACAGCATTATTCGTAGGCAAAGAACTTTAACGTAGATATAGGCATAAAAAAACGCCCTCAGCACAAAAGCCGAAGGCGTTACTTATAGCTTACTCACACAAGCTAAGACAGAAGGATGAACAGTAGCCTACTCAACCTCGCCAGTCTCAAGATAATCTGAATGAACCGACTCATCGAACTTGATTCCTGGGCTCATCGTTGAAGCAATAGTGATGGACTTAACGTATTTACCCTTAGCTGCTGAGGGCTTCTGACGCAGAATCTCGTCATACATTGCACCATAATTCTCTGCAAGTTGCTCAGCAGTAAAACTGGTCTTACCAAGAATAATATGCGCAATACCATAGCGGTCGGCACGATACTCAACACGGCCACCCTTGAGTTCTTTGATTGCCTTAGTAACATCATTAGTTACCGTTCCCAGCTTAGGGTTAGGCATCAAACCACGAGTACCAAGAATACGTCCTAAACGTCCAACCTTAGGCATTTGATCCGGCGTTGCAACAGTTGCATCAAAATCGATTTTACCAGCCTGAACATCAGCAACTAGGTCATCGGAACCGACAATGTCAGCTCCAGCTTCTTCAGCCTCATGAGCTTTTTCGCCTTCGGCAAAAACAGCGACACGGACAGTTTTACCACTGCCATTTGGAAGGCTTACGGTGCCACGAAGTTGCTGATCAGCTTGGCGCGTATCAATACCAAGACGAATATGCATCTCAACTGTCTCATCAAAAGAAGCCTTAGAGACTTCCTTGAGAAGCTTAAAACCCTCCAGCGGAGTGTAGAGCTTATCAGCATCGATCTTCTCGATAGCTGCTTTACGTTTTTTACCAATAGCCATAACACATCATCCTTTCGTGGTTCTAACGAGTCATACTCTCCCACGTTACTATGAATAATACAGCGCTGATGCTTATGTATCAGCGCTGTAGCACTACCTATCTATTCAGCTGCAGGTGCAGCAGCGGCAGGAGCCTCAACAACTGGAGCCTCAACAACCTTCTTAGGAGCAGTGTAAATCTTCTTAGGTTTACGTCCCTCGATAGTTACACCCATGGAACGAGCCGTACCGGCAACAATCTCCATTGCAGCATCAATATCATTTGCGTTAAGATCAGGCATCTTAATCTCAGCAATTTCACGAAGCTTTTCCAAGCTCAATTCTCCGACCTTGGTGAGCTGTGGAACGCCACTGCCACTTTTGATTCCCAACTTTTCTTTGATAAGAACAGCCGCAGGAGGAGTCTTGCACACAAAGGTGAAAGTTTTATCCTCATAAGCAGTGATCTCAACAGGAATAATAGTTCCCTTTTGCTCTTTCGTCGCAGCATTGAAAGCCTGGCAAAATTGCATGATGTTGATGCTCAGTGGTCCAAGAGCAGGACCAACAGGAGGAGCAGGAGTTGCGGATCCTGCAGGGATCTGCAGTTTAACAAAACCGCTTTGTTTCTTTTCAGCCATGATAAAAGCTTCCTTTCAGTGAAGTCTTTACCCAATAATTTTAAACAATCTATATCAATACAGCCACGTGAGAAGCCCCGGTCCACGTCGGGCACGCACGCTCTATGACAATCTCAATATATGACACGCTAAATGCGCGACACCTGATCAAATGAAAGTTCAACAGGAGTCTCACGTCCGAAGATAGAGACAAGAACCTTCACCTTTCCGGCCTCAGGCAAAACCTCAGAAACCGAACCCTCAAAATCAGCCAACGGACCGGCAATAACCTTAACGGCCTGACCGACTTCAAGATTAGTCGAAGTCTTTCGAGGAGCTTCATGACTCGTACGCTTCATGATCTTATTGAATTCAGCACGAGTAAGAGGCTCTGGATTCGCTTGACTTCCTACAAATCCTGTAACTCCAGGAGTGTTGCGAACCGCTGCCCAACTACGATCATCGAGCTCCATGCGGATTAACACATACCCAGGAAATACCTTTTTTTCGGTTTCAACACGACGACCACCGTCTTTGATTTCGGTGACCATTTCGGTCGGGATTTCAATCCCAAAGACATTGTTCTCCAGACCCATCGTTTCGATGCGGGTCTCAAGATTATTTTTGACTTTGTTCTCGTACCCCGAATACGTATGAAGTACATACCATTTCTTAGACACTCGTTACGCTCCCAAGGATGAGATACCCAATAAAACTGGCGTGACAATGTAATTGTCAAGCACGAACACAAACACGCTGAAGAAAACCAATGCGACAACAACTACACCAGTCCAACGAAGCACTTCCTGCTTCGATGGCCAAGTAACACGCTTAAGTTCAGCACGTACCTGCGTAAAAAAGTTATCCTTTTTCGCCGGCTTCGTTTCCTTTTTTGAAGTCTTATTATGAGTTTCATTCGACTTCGGTTGAGAAGCAGTATGAGCATCAGAAGTAGCGGTCTTCTTAGAAAAGAATCCCTTTTTAGCTTCTTCGGGCTGCTCGGTTTTCACCTGCTTGTCCTCAGCTGCATCCACCTGCTGCGCTACCTTTTTCTCGGCACGCCTTGCAGATGCTTTAGCCCGTTGCGTTTTCGATTTCTTTGCCATCTTCGTCCTTCGAGTTCGAAAGCTCGTTTCACGGGATAATATTCTACCCGCTCTATAACGCCAAACAAGCAGCTATAGGTTAGCTGCTGTAAAAAAGTACAAATTGGCAGGCCAGGAGGGACTCGAACCCCCAACGTGCGGTTTTGGAGACCGCCGCTCTACCAATTGGAGCTACTGGCCTATCTTGCTAAAAGCAAACGCTTCTAACGCGTTTCCTTGTGCAGCGTATGATGACCGCACCATTTGCAGTACTTTTTCATCTCGATACGATCGGGATTATTCTGCTTATTTTTCTTGGTCGTGTAATTACGGCGTTTGCACTCCGTGCACTCCAAGGTGACCAACGTACGCATGCTTACTCCTTAAATGATCACATTCGTCCAGCTTAATTGTCAATACATCGGTGTTAAGCTACTTAAACGGGGCCTCATAATTAGAAGCCCCGTTTATTTCGACATCTGAGCTATTTGATGATCTTGGTTACACGACCGGAACCAACGGTGCGTCCACCTTCGCGGATAGCGAAGCGAAGACCCTCTTCCATGGCAACCGGGTGAATAAGTTCAGCAGTAAGTTCAACGTTATCGCCAGGCATAACCATGTCAGTGCCCTCAGGCAGATGTGCAACACCGGTGATGTCCGTCGTACGGAAGTAGAACTGAGGACGGTAACCATCGAAGAACGGGGTATGACGTCCACCTTCTTCGTTCGTAAGAATGTAAACCTGACCAGCAAACTCCGTATGAGGAGTAACTGTTCCGGGCTTGCAGAGAACCTGTCCACGGACAACGTCCTCACGCTTGATGCCACGAAGCAGAACACCGATGTTATCTCCAGCCTCAGCTTCATCAAGCAACTTACGGAACATCTCAACGCCTGTGCAAGTGGTCTTCGTCGTTGGACGAATACCAACGATATCAAGATCGTCGCCGACCTTCAGCTCGCCGCGCTCAACACGTCCAGTAGCAACGGTGCCACGACCAGTAATGGTCATCGTATCTTCGATAGCCATCAAGAACGGCTTATCGATGTCGCGCTTAGGAGTAGGAATGTACTCATCGATGGTATCCATGAGCTCCCAGATCTTGTCCTGAGCTTCTTTGTCGCCTTCCAAAGCCTTCAGAGCAGAACCACGAATAATTGGGGTGGTATCTCCAGGGAAGTTGTAAGAAGTAAGAAGTTCACGAACTTCCATCTCAACGAGCTCGATGAGTTCTTCATCGTCGACCATATCGCATTTGTTCAGGAAAACAACGATGTAAGGAACGCCAACCTGACGAGCGAGGAGGATGTGCTCACGAGTCTGAGCCATCGGGCCATCAGTTGCAGCGATAACAAGAATCGCACCGTCCATCTGAGCAGCACCAGTAATCATGTTCTTAACGTAGTCAGCATGACCTGGGCAGTCAACATGCGCGTAATGGCGCTTGTCGGTCTCATACTCAATATGAGAAATCGAAATGGTTATTCCGCGCTCACGCTCTTCAGGTGCCTTATCGATGTTATCGAATGGGGTGAAGTCTGCATGCGCAGTACCATGTGAACCGTCATTCTCAGAAAGAGTTTTGGAAATAGCGGCCGTCAGCGTCGTCTTACCATGGTCAACATGACCGATCGTGCCGATGTTAATATGCGGCTTAGTGCGCTCGTATTTTTCCTTAGCCATTACATCCTCCTTTAGATAACGCGTCCTCCTGGACGCCAATCTATTACATATTCAGCAGCCGTTAAAGGCTGTTAGTAAATCGTATGGTAGCGGTGACTGGATTTGAACCAGTGACGCCACGGGTATGAACCGTGTGCTCTAGCCAACTGAGCTACACCGCCATTACGTAAATCTGCGCAGCGATGGACGAACATGACGAACTAACTAACATTCATCCTCATGTAAATCATTGTCCAACGCACGCGATAATAATCAAAAAATTATGGAGCCCGCGACCGGACTTGAACCGGTGACCTCTTCGTTACCAACGAAGTGCTCTACCGTCTGAGCTACACGGGCACATGGTGGGAGCGCTAGGATTCGAACCTAGGTAGACAGAGTCAACGGATTTACAGTCCGTCCCCATTAACCACTCGGGCACACTCCCATGATGTCGCTTAACACTGTGCATTTATCAAGCTGCCTGCCCGCCAATATTCGGCATATGTCGAACACGCGAGCAAACGGAATAATACGCTAGCAAGTTTCCTCTGTCAACGGTTTACACGCCCCCGGGCGTATCTTCACGAATCCTCCGTTTTCTTACTCTGACGTGCAACTACGAAGAATACGACAGAATTTACTTAGAAAGAGATTTCACGGCAAGATCAAATTCATCTTCAATCACGCGCGATGGACGTTGAGCGAGCAAAGATGCAATAACGATTGCACACGCTGCAAGTATAAACGCAGGTAGAAGCTCATAAATACCAAATATTCCACCAAGTGGCTTTATGAGGTTATGCCAAACAAGAACTGCTATTGAGCCGGTAAGCATGCCCGCTAGAGCCCCCTGCCACGTCATACGGCGCCAATAAAGCGACGCAAGCATAACTGCACCAAATGAAGCGCCTAAGCCCGCCCAAGCGTACGAAACGACACCAAATATTGATGAATTTTGATCGCTTGCAATAAAAATCCCAAACAAAAAAACAGCGATTAATGTACAACGAGCAACGATCATTACCTGTCGATCGGTTGCATCTTTTTTTATAAGTCCTCTAAAAATATTTTCAGCAACCGACGAACCAGCAACAAGTAGATACGACGATGAAGAGCTCATCGAAGCAGCAAAGATTCCCGACACAACAATGCCACACAAAAGTGGAGGAAGCATCGACTGAGAAAGAATGATGAAGACATTCTCTGCCGCTGACTGCGTTGCAAACATTAGCGGATTAAGTGCACGCCCCAAAATACCAATTGAGATCGCGCAGAAAAGCGAAAGGACACACCAGCTAACTGCAATCACACGCGATTTCTTTATTTCGTCCGCTGAACGGATCCCCATGAATCGAATGAGTACATGTGGCATGCCAAAGTAGCCTAATCCCCATGCGAGCATCGATATGATAGTAATAATGCCGTAATCTTTTGCATCACCAAATTGCGCTATACCATCTTGGACAATTTGAGACCCAGAAGCATCAAGGATAGGATCTGCAGTCGTCGTTCCCGATAAAAACCCTGGGATGTTTTGAAGACATTGAACGGTCGCGTCAACGCCACCGGCACTCACAATTGATCCAATGAATACAACACCCAATGCAAAGAACATCAAGACTGCCTGGATAAAATCGGTCGTCACAACCGATAGATAGCCGCCCACAAGCGTATAAAAAAGTACAATTACTGCAGCAATAACCATCATGGTCGTATAGTCGAATCCAAATAACGTAGCAAACAGCTTTCCGCACGAGACGAAGCAACTGCCAACGTATACACAAAAGAAAAGTAGAATAATGAGCGCAGCAACAGTAGAAAGAATATGTCGATCATCATGGAATCGATTGCTTAGAAATTCCGGAAGCGTAATTGCATTGCCAGCCACAACAGAATAGCGGCGCAAGCGTTCCGCAACGAGTTTCCAGTTAAGATAGGTGCCAAGCGCAAGACCGCATGCTGTCCACCCCGCATCAGCAAGTCCAGTAAAATAGGCAACTCCCGGAAGTCCCATAAGAAGCCAGCCTGACATATCACTTGCTTCAGCCGAAAGTGCAGTCAGCCACGGACCAACTTTACGACCTCCAAGAAAATAATCGCTTGCAGACCGGTTACTTCTGCGAGCATACGCAATTCCGACGATAAGTACCAAAGCAAAATATACGACCATCGCAAGGATTATCTGCAGATCATTGAATGACATGGGTCACGCTTTCTTATACTAGTAGATACTGTTGTAAGAGTTTATAGCGATTCATTATACTTTAAGACTGCAGCATTACTAAAAAAGACAACGATTCAATCCGTGAAGACGGCATACTGATTCGTAGGAAAGGACATTTGCTCATGCCACGCTATGAAGAGATGGATACAAAGGAGCTCGAACGGGTCGAATCAGATCTGCAACGTTCGTACCAAAATTTCAAGACGCAGAACCTCTCGCTTAACATGGCACGCGGAAAACCATCCTCCGAGCAACTCGATTTGAGCATGCCCCTCCTTGACGTATTGTCGTCTGCATCGGATTATCATGCTGCAGATGGAACGGATTGTCGCAATTACGGTGTCGGGTGTGGACTCCCCGAAGCCCGAGCACTTATGGCAGGCATACTTGATGACAAACCCGAACATGTTATCGTATTCGGAAATTCAAGTCTTTCGATCATGTACGATACAATCGCTCGATGCTGGAATTTCGGAACGCTCGGATCAACGCCCTGGTCCAAGCTCCCAACTGTCTCATGGCTCTGCCCCGTACCTGGCTACGATCGTCATTTTGGCATCACGCAAGCATTCGGCATCAAGATGATTAACGTCCCGCTCAATGATGATGGACCCGATATGGATATGGTCGAACGCCTCGTTGCACAGGATGATTCAATCAAAGGCATCTGGTGCGTACCAAAATATGCAAACCCATCAGGTATTACATACAGTGACGAGACCGTCGATCGCCTTGCAAACATGACGTGTGCAGCAGATGATTTCCGTATTTTTTGGGATAACGCTTATAGCGTGCACCATTTATCCGATGATCCGGCGCATCAGGACCAGCTTAAAGATATTGCAACAGCTTGCCAAGCATCGGGACATCCAGAGCGCGCATTCAAGTTTGCATCAACGAGCAAGATAACCTTCCCTGGTGCTGGTATATCAGCTCTAGCCGCAGGTCCTCAGAGCATCGAGGAAATCAAACAACGTTTGAACGTTCAGATCATCAGTCACGATAAGATCAATCAATTACGACATGTCCGATTTTTAAAGGATGCAGAAGGCATTGCGCAACATATGGCTCAGCATGCAGCGCTTATTCGTCCAAAGTTTGAGCTAGTAGAGACTACATTGGATCAAGAACTGTCACAAACAGGATGCGCGACGTGGAGCAATCCTCATGGCGGCTATTTCATCTCATTCAACGGTCTTGATCACACGGCTCAAAAGATAGTCAAACTCGCCGCCGACGCTGGAGTCACGCTCACAGATGCTGGCGCAACCTACCCCTACGGCAACGATCCACACGATTGTAATATTCGTATAGCTCCTACCCTTCCTACGCTTGATCAACTCAAACTGGCAATGGATGTCTTTGTATGCTGCGTAAAATACGTTTCGATTCATCGCATACTTGAGACAAGAGCAAATTAGTAGTTGTATTGATTCAATAGCTCTAGACACAACAAAGTGGGACGCAGATATCTGCGTCCCACTTGCATACGATACATCACCAACAAGAACTTATAGATCCTTTGATCCTTCGACACGACCTTGGAGATACTTCCAATACGCATCAACATCGTTCTGAAGATCCTCAAGAAGTTGCTCATTGCCAGGCTTAAACAGATGTTTAAAGCGTCCCTGAGGCTTATAGAACTCCTTAACAGGAATAAGATCCTTATCGCGTACAGGCGTTACTTTCCACACGCCATTTTCGATCTCAAAAAGCGGCCAAAAATGGGAGTTCACCGCAAGATGACATATTTCGGTCGTCATGTCTGACGGAATACGCCAACCGCGAGGACAAGGAGCAAGCACATTGATAAACGCTGGGCCGTCAACAGCAAATGCCTTTTCTGCCTTAGACACAAGATCGCGCCAATTTCCTACCGTTGCTTGAGCAACGTATGGTATACCGTGAGCAGCGAGAATAGACGTAAGATCCTTGCGCACCTGAGGTTTGCCTTGCTGGCATTTTCCGACCTCAGCCGTTGTCGCCCATGATCCCCTTGGCGTTGCAGATGAACGTTGGATGCCTGTATTCATATAGGCACCATTGTCGTAGCACACATAGATCATATCGTGTCCACGTTCCATTGCGCCAGACAGGGATTGCAGCCCGATATCATACGTTCCGCCATCTCCGCCAAATGCAACGAACTTAATCTTTTTATCTGCAGGAATTTTACCTGCACGTTTGAGTCCCTTGCACGCAGCTTCAACACCAGATACGGTCGCAGCGGAATTCTCAAAAGCATTATGAATAAAAGGAACGCCCCATGAATCATAAGGATAAATACTCGTTGAAACTTCAAGGCATCCTGTTGCACAGCCAACTACAACGTCTGAATCACCACGCCCCATCAGGACCTGACGGACAGCAATTGGCGCACCGCAACCACCGCATAAACGATGACCAGGGACAAGGCACTCAGGCTCTGCAGAGAGTTCTTTAATATTAGCCATTGTATTCACACCCTCCTATTCCTGAATCCCAAGATACGATATAGTTCCTGATCCAGTACCATCGGCAAGATCGCTATATACACTCTTTATCTCATCGATAGTCACATCAGCTCCACCAAGACCAACAACGTAATTGCTTACAGGAATGGATAATCCTTCGTTATACAGCGAAGTAGCAACTTCGGCTCCAAGTGGAGCAAATTGTGCACCGAGAGAATCAGAACGATCAAAGACCGCAATACGCTTTGCATGAGAGCATGCCTGCGCTATTTCTTTTGCAGGGAAAGGACGGAATACGCGTGGACGAACAACGCCAACTTTCTTCCCTTCTGCACGTAGCATACGAGCAGTGTGACGAGCATTACCAGCCATTGATCCCAAAGCGACGATCAAATAATCAGCATCTTCGGTACCCCAGCTATCGACAATATCGAACGGACGACCACATATATCCGACCAAGATTGCCCTGCTTCTTTAATAACGTCCAAAGATCCTTCGATCGTACGCCTTACCTGAAGTTTCGCCTTCATAAAACTATTGCCTAGGTTAGCAAACATGCCCTGGGCTACAGGATGATCAGTATCAAGCAGCGGATACAAAGGATGATATTGGCCAATAAATTTTGCTACCGTCTGGTCGTCTTCGAGTACACATCGATCCATTGCATGAGTTGTTACAAAGCCATCAAGTGTCGTCATAACAGGAAGCAGGACGCGTGGATCTTCTGCTACCTTAAACGCAATAATCGAATTGTCGTAAGCTTCCTGTGCTGTCTCAGCGAACAAAATGATCCAGCCCGTATCACGTGTACCCATTATGTCGGAATGATCACCATGAATATTGATAGGCGCAGAGATTGCACGGTTCGCGTTCGCCATAACGATAGGGCAACGCATTCCTGCGGCAATGTGCAGTTCTTCCCACATAAGAGCAAGACCCTGAGAACTTGTAGCCGTAGCAACACGTCCACCAGCAGCGCTTGCACCAATACAAGCTGACATTGCAGAATGTTCTGATTCAACGGTGACAAATTCAGTATGTACCTGACCGTTTGCAACAAACTTCGCGTAGTTCTCTACAATCGTCGTCTGCGGCGTAATAGGATACGCAGCCATTACGTCCGGGTCGGCTTGACGAAACGCATCGGCAACCATCTGATTGCCTGTTGCTGAAAATGCTTCTGAACTCATACTGTCTACGCCTCCTTCGCTTCGGATTCGGTAATCATCTTAAGAGCGCCAAACCGACACTCAGAGACGCATACACCGCAACCTTTGCAATGATCAAGATCTATTCCCGTCATAGCACCATCTTTAACCTGTATCGATGCATCAGGGCAATAGACCCAGCAGAGCATACAATTTTTGCAGGCTTCAGGATCCCAAATTGGACGACGACTGCGCCATCCACCAGTCTTATACTTAACCGAATTGCCTGCCTCAGGGCAAACAAACCCCTGAGGAAAATCAGAGGGCTTCCAATCTTCAAATGAATCAACATCAAATGTAGCCATTAGAGACGCACCTCCTCGTACGCACGAGCAACGCTTTCCAGGTTCGCGTCGATGATAGCTGGCGAAAATTTCTTACCAAATGTAATTTTCAAACGCTCACGAACGTGTTCGACAGGAACAATTCCTGTCACTTTGGAAAACGCTCCGACGATTGGTGTATTAGGCATATCACGCTTGATGGTATCCATTGCAATACCAGTCGCATCTACAACAGCAACTTTCATCGCATCGGGAGCCTTTAGTGCTTTCCGAGCTTCCGAAGGACTCATCGTTGTGTTCAGAATGACAGTGCCATCGTCTGACATACCCTCAAGAACATCAATCGAGTTAAGAAGCGTATCGTCAAGGACGATAACGATTCCGGGATTCGTAATATTGTTATGCACTTCGATCGGTTCACTACAGATACGGGTGTACGCACGCAACGGAGCTCCTGTCCGTTCGGGTCCGTACTCCGGCATCGCCTGAATATACGCACCATCCATCAGTGCGGAATCAGCAACGAGCTTTGCAGCGGTAACGGCACCTTGCCCCGCGCGCGCATGCCAGCGGATTTCGATCAACTGTGACATATCTCTCCTCTCGTTCAACGCTTTACTTCCTGCTTGCATACTAACTATCCTATCAGTGCATGCAAAGACCTAGAAGCGGCTCTCCTCACAATGTTCAAGCGATCGGTGAATGGGAGATAAATAAGAATGCCCGCTGATGAACGGCGCACAAGAGCACCTAAACGGTACGCATATACATCATGGGTGTCACTTAAAAAGAGCAACTACGCAAACCGCGTAATTGCTCTTTTATCTAGCGAACGTCATTAATCAACTACTACTTATGTCCAAAACTGGAACAAACGTAAGATTCCCTGATATGCCCATGAATAGGTATCCGAATACCAACTCGTTTCTGGAACAATGCATAAGAGAATGCTGTATAGCAGTCCAATGCCAATTAATCCAGCAAGGATACACGTTACGGTTCTACGTAGAGAACTCTCTGGTTTAAGATTCTCGTTCACAATAAAAATGAGCAGTATAACAATGAGCAAAAACATAAAGCTAAAATCAGCGAAATAGCGCTGCAATATTCCTGCCATTTCGGCATCCGCCAAGGCAACAAGAACACCGCCGATCAGAAGAACGATTACTACCCCTGCAATGGTCCTCGTCGAGCGCGCTTTAATACGCATCGAGAGAATAGGCTTAACAAATGCCAATATCCAAAGTATAGGGAAACATGCAAAGATGCCGCCAAACGTTGCCTCTTTAATCGTCTGTCCCATATACGTCGTTTGAAACGTACAAGCACTAAGGAAAGGGAACACACCGGTTGTATGAGGCGTTTGCAAAAAGAAAGCAAACAGTGCTGAAGGAATGCGACCAAGATCCCATCCACGTTTTGTCATATCATTCGTTGTTAAATTATAGGCACTGCCAAAGTCGAACAGACTTCCAAATCGAGCTTTGTTGTACCACATAATACCTGCAGCAACGAGTACATAAGGCGCAAGAAGACAAGCTACTTCGCCTGCACCACGACGCGTAAAAAGACGCTTCTTTGTAATATAGCGACGCCAAAAAAGTGGAATGGCAACCAAGCTCAAGACCATCAGCTGAGGACGACACCCAAGCACAAGAGCCATACAAAGCGATCCGCCCAAATACCAGCCGTGCGGACGGTCACAACGTCGACCACGCATCCATAGGTATAGACCCCAGACAGTAAATGCCAGTGCCATCATGATAGGCAACGAATAAAACGTTGGGAATTTAATCAAATACAAAATGCCACTACAAAATATAAGAGGAATTTGCAGGAGAAGATAGAGCCCAAGACTTACCCGTTTGAAATGATAGCGAGCAAACCGATCAAGCAAGGCAGTACATCCCAGCATAAATGCAATACAGGATATGAGAACACCAATTGCAGTCGGAAACGCTGTATGAGTCAATAGATAGAAGGGTAAATAGAACACAATGACGGGAACTACACCAAAGTAGACATAATAATGTCCATTATAGTATGCAACATCCCAGAGGTATTCCTCCCCTGTTTGCTTTTCGACTTCGTCACGCGCTCCGCGGTCATACGGATTGTCCATGGACACAAGCCAATCAGGCGGATCCTCTTCAAGATAGAGTTTTCCATCAGCCATAGCCTTAGCAAGATTAGCGTATTGTTGGGAATTCTCTCCACCTACCGCATAACTTGTCACAAGACTTTTACGGTCCCACGAACCACTGTTGTAATTTGACGTGGCAACGCCAACAAGATTCGAGCCAAAGAACAGAAACGCGCAGACCATCCATATTTCGATCGCAACAACACCAGCGATGCAAGCTTTAGAAGCATGCGGATGCTCAATGAGATAATACTTATAAATCGCCGACCTGGGTCTAAATATATAGATCAGCAGCATAATAGCTACAAGGAGCCAAAACCGTAGAGGTTGGAAGTGAAACGGATAAACATTGTTGATATAGACCGCATTAACCTTAATAGGGTAATTAATATCCTTACCCGTTACTTCAATGCGAAGATTATTGGTATAGCCAGCCGTATCAAGTTTAAGATATTCAGTCGAGTCATCATTTGTCGCAACAGTACGTGAAGGAATGCCTTCTGCATACTCGTTAGAGTAAAAATACGTCTCATGGGCATCATCGGTAAAGTTAATCTTTACCTGAACAGTCTGAGCAGCCTGTTCATCATCGAAATCAATACGAATATTATGAATCTCTTTATTAAGATTAGAGAATTCCATAACGTGATTAAGCTCAGTAAGCTTATACGTCTTATCGCTATTTTTCTGCAGCGTCAAACGATCTGATATGTTTATACAATCATAGCCAGACGTAAGCCAATAGTTCATATTGAATATAAACGTCTCGATCATTGCAGCAATAGCCGCAATGATTACAAGAACGGTAATGATATGACGAATAACACTGCCATGAAGATGCAGCGTCATTTGAATACCAGATCTGATTCTTTCCCAGGTACTTTGCATAACTGTCATTATAAAGAAGGAATGACGTGACGCAATAAATTAATGCCGATCGCATCATGTGAACGCAATCCCCATACAACAATTCAGGCACCACCCTATCGGATGATGCCTGAGTTATAGCACTTATAAGCGACCAGAGCTTTAGTAGCAACTAAGCAGATCGATCAATCATTTGCTACATATTCAAAGATGAAATGACGTCATCAAATACAACGTCAGGATCACGGTCACCATCAACGGTCACCAAAAGATCGCTTCCGCGATAGTAATCGATAAGAGGAGACGTTGACTTGGCGTATACATCAAGACGATTACGTACCGTCGTCTCATTGTCGTCATCACGCTGATACATTTCTCCGCCACATTGTGGGCACGTTGCATCAGACACAGAACCAATATATCCGCATTGCTTGCACATACGACGTGAGGTCAAACGATTGACGATAACATCAGCCTTAACATCGATCAGCAGCGCCGCATCAAGCGGACGATTCATCTTGGCAAGTTCGCTATCAAGTGCCACTGCCTGCGTCGTCGTACGCGGAAAACCATCAAAGATTACACCTTTGTTGGTATCTGGCTCCTGCATACGTTCTTTCATGAGATCGATAATAAGATTGTCAGGCACAAGCTCGCCCGCATCCATAAATCCCTTAGCCTTAACTCCAAGAGGAGTCCCAGCTTTAACTGCAGCACGAAGGATATCACCGGTGGATATATGGCACATCCCAAACTTCTCAACAAGTTTGGATGCTTGCGTTCCTTTTCCGGCTCCAGGGGCGCCGAGAAGAACGATATTCATGACAGTTCCTTTCCCCTATAAATCCGATAGGCCCATCTAGTAGCTTTTCTTGTCATCCGCATAGGACGCACAAGTGCCGAAGCATAAACGCCTCGGCACTCTGAATGCTATTTAAAGAACCCGTCGTAATTATACATTTTAAGCTGTGATTCAATCTTGCTCATCGTATCAAGAGCAACACCAATCATAATCAAAATTGATGTTCCACCAAATGCCTCAATCAGCTGATTATTAGTCATCGAGAACAGAATTGAAGGTACAACCGCAACGAGTGCAATAAAGATTGCGCCAGGAAGCGTTACACGATTAATAACGTTCTTAATGTACTGAACCGTTGCTGATCCAGGACGAATACCAGGGACAAACCCACCCTGCTTGCGCAAATTATCACTAAGCTCTTCAGGATTAAAAACCATCGAAGTGTAAAAGTACGCAAAGAAGATGATCAAGATAAAGGTCATAACCCAATTGATCCAGCCGCTCGAGATTGCATTGGCAAACGAAGTCATCCAATCAATGTTAAACAAAGCTGCGATCTGCGCAGGAAAGTAAATAAGGCAGCTCGCAAAGATGATTGGAATAACACCTGCAGCATTTACCTTCAAAGGAATGTACGTCGACTGACCACCCATCATACGGCGACCCTGGACGCGCTTTGCATAGCTAACCGGAATACGGCGCTGCGCACGCTCCATGAAAATAATTGCAGGAATGCAAGCAAGAACAACTACCAGAATCAATAGCGTAATTGCCAAGCCCATACCAGTGTCATCCTGACTTGTACCGCTGCTAAAGATAGCAGAAGGAACACGAGAGACAATGCTGGTAAAGATGATCAGCGACATGCCGTTGCCAACACCACGTTGCGTGATAAGCTCGCCCATCCACATAATGAATGCTGTACCTGCGACAAGAGTGAAAACAACGATGAAGCAGGTCAGAGCATAAGGAACCTCAGAGCTAAACACAACACCATAGCTGCTAGATTGGAACAAGAACAGGTAACCAATCGCATTAATTAAGCCAAGCGCGAGGGTAAGCCAACGCGTAGTCTGCGTAATTTTCTTACGACCAGTTTCACCTTCCTTAGCCCAACGGCCGACCGTAGGAATAACTCCCTGCATCAACTGCATAATAATAGATGCAGTGATGTAAGGCATAATACCTAGCGAAAAGACGCTGAAGTGTGAAAGCGCACCGCCGGAAAAGACATCGATCATCGTCATCGCGGAACCGCTGACACTCTGATATGCTTCAGCAAACTTCTGAAACGGGATGCCTGGTACCGGTAAATAGGCACCAAGACGATACAAGGCAAGGATAGCCAGGGTAAAAAGCATTTTACCCCGCAGTTCCTTTACCTTAAATGCTTCCACCAGTGACTTTAGCAAGGCAGCTCAACCTTTCCACCAGCTGCTTCGATCTTCGTGCGAGCCGAAGCAGAGACCTTATCAACCTTTACGGTCAGAGCAATCTTAATCTCACCGTCGCCCAAAACCTTGATCAAAGCATCCTCATGCTTGATGATTCCCTTTTCTTTAAGGGTTGCTCCATCAACAGTCTCGCCAGCTTTGTAGCATGCCTGAAGACGAGAAACATTCACAGGGATATATTCAACATGATTGATGTTTTTGAAGCCAGGCAGCTTAGGAAGACGACGTGCAAGTGGAGTTTGTCCGCCCTCAAAACCAGGTTTCTTTCCGCCACCAGCGCGGGACATCTGACCATTAAAACCGCGGCCAGCTGTTTTACCGATACCGCTTCCGTTGCCACGACCAACACGCTTGCGTGGTTTGCGGGATCCCTTAACTGGCTGTAAGTCCTTTAATTCCATGAAACTACTCCTTTATTCGCTATTTCGAAGAGGTTTATACCTCAACTGCTGGCAGCTCACCGCCAGCAAACTTCCAATGGGATATTCTAGCAGAAGAACCATTCACCTTGTGGGTAAATTGGCGATCTGCTCGTATATCGAAAAGAGCCATAAGGTTTCAGACGAATTCGCCCAGCCTTATGGCTCCAAAAGCAACATCTATTCGGTTACTTCAACCAGATGCTTGACCTTAAAGATCATACCGCGAGTGCAATCGTTATCAACAAGATCTGATTCCTTGCCGATACGACCAAGCCCAATAGCCTTAAGCGTTTTGTGCTGGGTTTCAGGACAACCAATAGCACTATGAATCTGCTTTACATGCAGCGTTTTCTTAGATTGTGCCATGAGCTACTCCTTCCAACCGTAAATCTTTGCAACCGAGATGCCACGACGCTTGCTAACATCCTCTGGGCTCTCCATTGACTGGAGACCAGCAACGGTCGCTTTAACAATGTTCATAGCATTGCTCGTACCGAGATTCTTGGTAAGCACGTCGGTTACACCAGCGAGTTCCATGACGGCACGAACAGGTCCGCCAGCAATAACGCCAGTACCAGGCATAGCTGGTTTAATCATGACGCGACCAGCACCGTAAATACCGATAACATCATGAGGAAGCGTTTTAGCTTCGGTCATTGGAACCTTGAACATGTTCTTCTTGGCATCTTCGATGCCCTTCTTAATAGCAACAGGCACTTCCTGTGATTTGCCCATGCCTACACCAACGCGACCTTTACCGTCGCCAACGACCACGAGAGCACTAAGTGCAAAACGGCGGCCACCTTTGACAACTTTGGAAACACGGTTGATGGCAACGACGCGTTCCTGAAGCTCAGGAACGTCAGACTTGTTTTCTTGTTTACGAGCCATAAAGACAACCCTCTCTAGAATTGCAGGCCTGCTTCACGGGCACCGTCGGCAACAGCCTCGATACGCCCATGGTACAGGTTTCCGCCACGGTCGAAGACAACTTCCTTAACACCGGCAGTCGTCGCTTTCTTACCGATCAACTGACCCAGCGCGGCAGCACCTTCAACGGTGGCTCCGCTCTTCTTGAGTGCCTTGAAATCGGGGCCCAGTGTCGAGACGGCACAGATAGTTTTACCTGCAACATCATCGATTACCTGAGCATAAATATTGGCATTGCTGCGCGTAATGCACAGACGAGGACGCGAAGGAGTACCGGAAACCTTACCGCGAACGCGAGTGTGACGACGCCGCAAGCCAGCTTGTTTTGCTTGAAGTTTTTTCATCTTGCTATCCCTTCAGATTCAAACGTGCTTGCTCTACTCGGACTTCGCAGCTTTACCGAGTTTACGACGGACATATTCGCCTTCGTAGCGAATTCCCTTGCCCTTATAAGGCTCAGGCTTACGCCAGCTACGGATGTTAGCGGCCACTTGACCAACTTCTTCTTTGCTCGGGCCATGCACGATGATCTCTTCTTGGCTAGGAACCTCAAACGTGATTCCGTCAGGAGCATCAATAAGTACAGGATGCGAGAAACCAAGTTGCAGCTCAAGGTTCTTACCCTTTAGCGCAGCACGATAGCCAACGCCAACAAGTTGCAGCTTTTTCGAAAAACCGTCTTTACAACCTTCGACCATATTGTTTACGAGCGAACGAGTAAGACCGTGAAGGCTCTTAGCCTCACGACTATCGTCTGGACGCTCAACGATGATCTGGTTGTCCTCCATCTTAAGGCTCATCATTTCATTGAAAGAACGAGTCAATTCACCCTTAGGACCTTTAACGGTCAGAGTCTGACCGTCGAGTTTTACCTCTACCCCTTCGGGGATGACGACGGGTTGTTTACCGATACGAGACATATCTGTTACCGCCCCTCCTACCAAATATAGGCGATGACTTCGCCGCCGATGCCCGCTTTGCGTGCATCGCGATCGGTCATGACGCCATGACTCGTTGAAATTACAGCAGTGCCAAGTCCACCAAGGACTCGAGGCAACTCATCCTTGCCAGCATAAATACGCAAACCAGGTTTGGAAATACGCTTGAGGCCACGGATGGTGCGTTCTTTCTTGTTACCATATTTAAGCTCAATCGAAAGCGTATCGCGAGGATCAGACTTTTCGATCTCAAAGCCGAGAATGTAGCCTTCCTGCTTCATGATACGGGCGATCTCGACGAGCTTTTTGCTTGACGGCATATCAACCGTCGCCTTGCACGCAGAATTCGCATTACGCACACGCGTAAGCATATCTGCGATAGGGTCGTTCATGCTCATTGTTTCTCCTTTGGTTCGTGATGAGCCGAGTGCTTGGTTCGTACGCTCCCTTAGAGCTCACGCCTAAGCAAACGGCACAAGCGTAACGAATGTGTTCCGAGATTACCAGGAAGACTTGGTTACGCCGGGCAATTCGCCTTTGTTCGCCAGTTCGCGCATGCACTCACGGCACAGTCCGAATTTACGATAGTAAGCACGAGGGCGGCCGCAGCGGCTGCAACGATTGTGCTGACGAGTCGAAAACTTCGGCTCACGCTTTGACTTAGCGATCATCGATTTCTTAGCCATTCATTCCTTCTTTCGTATAACCTACTCATTTGAGTATAGGTTGCTTAATCCTTAAACGGGAATCCCAGCGCATCAAACAGCGCCTTAGCGGATCCGTCATCTTCAGCGGTTGTCACGAAGGTAATATCCATACCACGGGTATGGTCGATCTTGTCAAAGTCAATCTCAGGGAAGATCAACTGCTCGGTGACACCGAGCGTGTAGTTTCCACGGCTATCAAAGCTCTTTTGAGAGATACCACGGAAGTCTCGTACACGAGGAAGAGCGATGGAAAGCAAACGGTCCATGAACTCCCACATACGGTCGCCACGAAGCGTTACCTTACAACCAATCGCCTGTCCTTCGCGAAGATGGAAACTTGCGATGGATTTCTTAGCACGCGTAATCGCAGGCTGTTGACCCGTGATAGTACGCATGTCAGCGATAGCAGCATCGAGCTGCTTTGAATCGGATGCAGCAATGCCAACACCCATATTAACAACGATCTTCACCATGCGAGGAACGGTGTTAATGTTTTCAATCTTCAGATCTTTTACGAGCTGAGGAACGATCTCCTTGGAATACTTTTCCTTTAAACGAGGAGTAGTCATAGTTTTCTTTCTACCTTTCCGATGATTTGAACACAGGATTTCCAAACCTGCGTCCCCTGTTTCCAGGGGTCATAAGAGGATTATCCTCTTCAAATCGGGTTGAAACGTATAACGTCTCAACCCGAATATTGATACTAATCGATTGTAGCGCCGCACTTTTTGCAGATACGGATCTTCTTACCATTTTCACGCTTGATCGAAACGCGCGTTGTTTTTTTGCACTTAGGACAAATCAATGCAACGTTTGAAACGTGAATTGGAGCCTCAACGTGTGAAAGTCCACCTTGTGGATTCTGCTGAGACGGACGCTTAGCCTTGGTCACCATATTGACCTTTTCGACCACTACACGCTGCTTCGTAGGGAGAGCGCGCAACACGGTACCTTCGGCGCCACGGTCTTTACCAGTGAGAACCTTGACCTTGTCGTCCTTTTTGATGTTCATCTTAGCCATTTGCACTACCCTCCTTTACAGCGTCTCGGGTGCCAGGGACACGATCTTCATATATTTCTTATCACGCAGTTCACGCGCAACAGGCCCAAAAATACGGGTACCGCGCGGTGCACCGGTGGTATCAATCAGAACGCACGCGTTCTGGTCGAACCTAATATAGCTACCGTCGGGACGACGTACTTCCTTGTTGACCCGCACGACAACGCAACGGACGACTTCGCCCTTTTTCACAGCTGCATTCGGAATAGCTTCCTGAACACTGCAGATAATCACATCACCAAGTCCTGCATAGCGGCGTTTACTGCCACCCAAGACCTTGATGCAACGTACCTTGCGAGCGCCGGAGTTATCGGCCACTGTGAGCATGGTTTGCATCTGAATCATTGCTTACAACCTTCCTTACTCTCTAATAGTTACCGCAGTAACTATTTGGCCTTCTCGACGATGTTCAGCAGACGCCAATGCTTCGTCTTAGACAGTGGACGAGTTTCCATAACGCGAACGGTGTCGCCTACGTTAGTTTCGTTCTTCTCGTCATGCACGTGGAGCTTCTTGCTCGTTGTCATCATCTTGCCATATACGGCATGAGGCTTACGCTCTTTGATCTCCACGACGCACGTCTTATCGCCTGCAGCGCTAACGACGACGCCCTGGCGAACCTTGCGAGAATTGCGTTCTTCGCTCATTATTCTCCAATCCTTTCAGTTCGCGCGAGCCTATGCAGACAGCTCACGGGCGCGCATCTCAGTTTGGATGCGGGCGATGTCCTTTTTTACCTGTTTGACACGAGCCGTATTGTCTAACTGGCTCGTTGCCATTTGGAAGCGCAAGTTGAACAACTCAGCGCGCGCCTCCTTCAACTTCGACTGCAGATCGTCAGCCGAAAGATCACGAATCTCACTAGCCTTCATTATTTCAGCCCTTCCGTTTCGCGCGTAACGATCTTGCACTTAATGGGCAGCTTATTGATAGCAAGACGCATTGCTTCTTTCGCAGTCGCTTCGTCAAGTTCACCGAGCTCGAACATAATACGTCCCGGTTTGACAACGGCAACCCATTCCTCAGGAGCACCTTTACCTTTGCCCATGCGTGTTTCAGCAGGCTTATGAGTAATTGGTTTATCTGGGAAAATGGTGATCCACATTTTACCGCCACGTTTAAGTTCACGTGCGATCGCAACACGAGCTGCTTCGATCTGACGGTTGGTAATCCAATGAGCTTCGAGCGCCTGGATGCCATAATCGCCATGATTCAGCTTTGTGCCACCCTTTGCCTTGCCCTTCATCGAACCACGCTGTACCTTACGGTACTTGACTCGTTTAGGTACGAGCATTATTTATTCCCCCTATCGTTATTGCGACGGGAACGGTTCTGACGGGAGCTACCCTCGAGAGCAGGTTGCGGAACCTTTTGGCCCGGAAGAACCTCTCCATGGTAGACCCACACCTGAACGCCGATGGAGCCCATCGTCGTTGCAGCCGTGCAGAAACCGTAATCAATCTTTGCACGAAGCGTATGCAGAGGCACACGACCTTCGCGATACCACTCACGACGGCTCATCTCAGATCCACCGAGACGACCAGAGCACTGAATACGAATGCCCTTTGCGCCGCTCTTGCGAGCAGACTGAATAGCCTTACGCATTGCACGACGGAACGCTACACGTCCTTCGAGCTGCTCGGCAACACTCTGAGCGATCAGAGATGCATCAAGCTCGGGGCGCTTAACTTCAATAACCTCGATATTGATGGTGCCATTCGCAATGTGCGAAAGCTTCTTACGGAGTGCATCAATCTCTG
>DIDE01000087.1 GCA_002417975.1 Eggerthellaceae bacterium UBA5808 | reverse complement strand
AGTATTGTAGATATTAGAAGCTATTAGACGAGCGGAAGCCGTCATTAACTCAAATAGTCCATAGAATATTCCAAAGTATAAATACGTATGGCGCAAATCGTCATAAGCCTTATGAACGAGCAAAACCCACAGAAGCACTTGAAATATTGTATAGCCACATTTTACAAGTAAACCTGCATATGGAGCCCCTTGGTACCAGAGCATAGGCAAAAACAAACAGCCAGTTGCAAACAGCGGAACAACAATACTCAAGATAAGACTGAATTTCAGATTCACGCCAAATTTTATACAAAAGGCCACAAGGCATAACAGCAGAACAATAGCAATAGCCTCAGTCGCAATGTCATATAAACCAGAATTAGTATTAACAGTTGAACACATCTGAGCAATCAGACCAAAAAGAAAAGGAAACAAAGATGTTCCTGCAAGAATTAACATCCACTCTTGACTATTTGAAAGAAATTTAAGAGGCGGTGTACTATCTATTTTGGTTGACATTCCATATTGAAGAGGGTATTCGCTTTCTTCTTTCTTTACGGCACACTTTCGAAATAGACACCACGCAAGTAAGACAATACCAATAATTTTCCCCACAGCACGAAAGACAATGATGTATTCACTCGGCATGCAAAGAGTAAGAGTATAAAGTATCTCATTTAGCAAGTAGGCTATCGCTATAGCCACAGCGCTGATCTTAGGTTCAAAGGTTGAGAACAAATGAGCAAAGACTAATATGATGCAAGCCTCACCCAGCCCAGAAAGACTACCAGAAATCAGTCCAATCAATTGATACGCCTCTTCTGGCAAAACAGAGGAATACATACAGCCATATATGATCAGATGAACCACAATAAATCCTGATCCAACCATAACTAAATTATTGACAGAAGGTATGTGGTTCCGAAAGAAAAAAGCAATAGTAAAGCAGGCAAGCACCTTGGCAAAACGGGCAGCATACAATGCATAATCAGGAACTAATGCTGCTTCATTACGCGCCGTCCATACTGCGGAGAGGAATACAGCAAATGCGATTACCGCTATAAAAAGCGTCGTTGGTAATGCGCGCCAAAAAGACACCGAAGTTTTACCACGGGGAATTAATATCTTATCAGACACTTGTTATACGCTCTGTTTCAACGCCAGACAAAACCTCTCCCTTACTCCTGAGGGAGCAAAAGCTGAGCAATCTGAACGGCATTCAAAGCTGCGCCCTTACGGAGCTGGTCGGCGACAACCCACATCGACAAGCCATGATCGACTGAAGGATCACGACGTAAGCGGCCAATATACGTAGGATCCGTGCCTGCAAGAAGTCCAGGCATCGGATACACATTGTGAGCAGGGTCATCCATCATCTCAATACCAGGAGCTGACGCAAAAGCAGCACGTGCCTGCTCAGGCGTAACATCAGCGTCGAACTCAACATTCACCGCTTCACCGTGGCAACGAGCTACAGGAACGCGCACACACGTTGCAGCAACCTTAAGATCCGCATCGCCCATGATCTTACGCGTCTCGACAACCATCTTCCATTCTTCTTTGGTTGATCCGTCATCCATAAACACATCGATATGAGGGATGCAGTTAAACGCAATCTGGTCGGTGAATGCCTCGACCTTTGGTTCAACCTCATCAAGATACTGGCGCGACTGCTGGTAGAGCTCAATCATCGCTTTGCGTCCAGCTCCACTTGCAGCCTGATACGTGGCAACAACAACACGCTTAATAGGCGTAATGTCATAAAGAGGTTTAAGCGCAACAACCATTTGAATAGTCGAGCAATTCGGATTCGCTATAACACCGTTATGCCAGTTCACATCTTCGGGGTTTACTTCAGGAACGACCAGCGGCACATCGTCTTCCATACGGAAAGCGCTCGAATTATCGATCATGACAGCACCTGCAGAAGTTACCGCATCGCGCATTTCTTCGGAAACCGAAGACCCCGCAGAAAATAGCGCAATGTCGACGCCTTCGAAACTATCCTTGGTCATTTCTTCGACAACCAATTTCCCAGCTTTTACCTGGCCACAACCGCTAAACGGAATTTTCAGACCAGCCGATCGTTTAGACGCAAACGCGCGGACTTCACTCGCAGGAAAATCGAGATCGTTTAATACTTTGCAGAACTCCAGGCCAACGGCGCCTGTTGCGCCGCAGATAGCTACTACTGGATGTGCAGGCATCTTTTTATTCCACGCCATCTTTTTACTCACTTTCCCGATGTTAATTGGAGCTTCTTTTACAACTGGGTCAACAGGGTCAACTGAATCGGCCTAATCAACTGGATCAACTAAATCTTAACGACCTTTGTTTTCTTTGGCAGCAAGTTCCTCTGCGGAGAGCATCTTTTCTTCGAAGACAATATCGGAATCAAGTCCAAATGCCGTGTGCAAGCACCGCACAGCAAGCTCAACTTGCGATGCTGATACCACGACTGAAAGACGGATAGGGCTCGTCGAGATTAGCAGGATATTAACGTTATTGTCAGCGAGTGCAGAAAACGCCTTGGCTGCAACACCAGGACTTGATTTCATGCCCGTGCCAACAATTGACACCTTTGCGATTGATTCATCAACTGCATATTCACGTGCATGAATACGCGGGAGCACTCGCTCAACAACCTCACGTGCGCTTGGCAAATCAGCACCTGGGCAGGTGAATGTCAGGTCAGTATGACCCTTTTCCGATATGTTCTGAATAATCATGTCAACATTTACGCTATTGGAGGCAAGCGCAGAAAATACCTTAGCCGCAACACCAGATTGGTCGGGCACATCGCGAATGGTAACCTTTACCTCAGACGTATCATGAGCGATACCAGAAATAACCGCCTGTTCCATTGATGGATCTGCCTCCTTGATAAGCGTTCCCTCTGCATCGGAGAACGAAGAACGTGCATGAATGACCACATGATATTTGCGTGCAAATTCAACAGCGCGAGCCTGCAATACACCAGCTCCAGCGCTCGACAGCTCAAGCATGTCGTCATAGCTGATCGCAGCAAGTTTATGGGCATGCGGAACAACGCGAGGATCTGCGGTATAAATACCATCGACATCGGAATAAATTTCGCACGCGTCAGCGCCAATGCCCCAAGCAACAGCAACCGCCGTTGTATCGGATCCGCCACGCCCAAGCGTCGTAATGTCTCCGCGTCCATCGATTCCTTGAAATCCTGCAACAACAGGAATAACACCACGCGCAAGTGCCTGTTTAATGCGGTCGGCATGAACAAGCGTAATCTTTGCCTTAGCATGCTCGGTGTCGGTCTCGATGCCAGCCTGACTTCCCGAGAAGCTCATCGCTCGATAGCCGAACGACTCAATTGCCATCGCAGTTAGCGTCATCGAGACTTGCTCTCCTGTAGAGAGCAGTCGATCCATTTCTCGCGCTGGAGGCTTATCGTTAAGAGCAGCCGCGAGACCAACCAATTCATCCGTCGTCTTGCCCATTGCAGAGACAACAGCCACCACATCATTGCCGGCCTCCCTGATGGAGATTAAGCGCTTCGCAACCATCTGAATACGCTCCGGAGATGCTACGGATGTACCACCAAACTTTGCTACTATAAGTCCCATCGGTATCTTTCTACTACACGACTATCTTGCATGACTATGCTTAGCGTATATACGATGTGCTTTATCATAGCAAACTACGAGGCGTGTAGTGAAAACTTACGGAAAGCATTCGCCACAACTGCACATATTGAACAACAGTTAGTGTCAAACATACATTTTGATTCGTTATCTTGCGCATTAAAGATAAGGTTGTGTACTATGGCTGATAGAACATCAGCCTTTAGCACACTACGACAACCGTAATACGAACTGCATCAGAAAGAGTGTTCACTATGCCTGCGATTATGACACATGATTTCTTTGGACGAGATGTCCTTGCCGCTTTAGACAGATCATCGCACATCTCTTTTGACGACGCTCAACGAAGAGCATTCCTGCTTGGGAACCAGGGACCTGATCCATTTTTCTATCTTATTGCCAGTCCAACCTCGCATGCAGAACATACTATTGGAACGCTTCTCCATCGAGAACGAACTACCGATCTGCTTAAAGCATTCGAGCAGGCTTTATCGTTTATGTCATCAACTGAATATCCTATTGCATGCGCATATGTAGAAGGATTCTTTTGTCATTATGCGCTCGATTCGACAGCCCATCCCTATGTCTATGCCCTTGAATATCTCATTTGCGATGCAGGTGTTCAGGGTCTTACGCGCGAGAATTCAGCAGAAGTTCATGCAGTGATTGAGAGTGAAATCGATGAGATAGAGCTGTATCGCCACCTTGGTACAACTATTGATCGCTTTGATCCTGCAGCAAACATCCTTGTAATCGACCAGTCATCACTTGATTGCATTGCCAAGCTCTACATGTATACGCTACTCACCGTGTACTCAATTGCCATCGGCCCTGATGTGTTTCCACGCGCCGTTACAGATTTTCGTCGGATGCAACGATTTTTTTATTCACCACGAGGAATTAAACGCGCAGTCGTTGGTTCACTCGAAGAATCCTTTCGACCATATTCTCTCTATCGCAGCATGAGCCATCGCAACAACGCCGCACATACAAGCTGGATATTCAATACAGAGCGTCACACATGGACACAGCCTTTTACAGGGAACATTCACCACGAATCGTTCGACGAACTGTATGCCCAAGCGCAGCGGCACGTACAGTCTTTTCTCTTAGCGCGCTCAGATCAGCAGAGCAGATATGCGTATAACACCAAGGAACCAGCTACTCATTGCGAAACCGGGCAATCAAGAGAACAGATTGACCAGTCCATTAATGCGTTTACACACAATCTGAACTTCTCTGGCGAGCCCGATCCCTCTTGTTCACACGAAGATGAGCAGCGATAGCTATGCTTGAAGTCGTTTTAACCATACCGTTTTGGTTTGAGCTCGCAGCAACAATCACGGGCGCTATATCCGGTTCGATGAGCGCCTCACGTGCCCAATACGACATCTTTGGCACGATGGTGATGGCAACCATCATGGGATTATTCGGCGGCGTCATGCGTGATATGATGTTGCAAGATTACGGCATCTATGCCTTTCAAAAGCCAGAGCTAATCATAGCCTGTGTTGTTACTGCCTTTATCGTCTTCTACTTTGGACGTTTAGTTACTTATTTAGATCCAGTCATCGATATCATCGACAGTCTATCCGTAGGATTATGGGTCGTCATCAGCGCAGGAAA
>DIDE01000065.1:36717-38136 GCA_002417975.1 Eggerthellaceae bacterium UBA5808 | reverse complement strand
CCATACAGCAACCCTGAATGTCGTAGCTGGTGCACTCGGCCTCGATGATATGACTACAACGGTCACGCTTACTTCCGGAAGCGATGCGACAGAAGGTCACATCGGTTTAGCTGAAGGGTTTGAGCCTAAGTTCATGCAAAACGTGCTGGAATGGAACTACGGAACCGACACAAGCACCTATCGATATGACTATGCCACAAAGAAGAGCGATCTATGCGGAAGCGACGAGACACTTCAAACAGCGCTGAGCAATGTCGCAGGTCTCATGAAATCAAAGTCACCATCGGACCTGGCAGGGATCAAAAAAGCAGCAAGCGGCATCACAGGTAATCTTGGATATGGAGACGCAATAAGCGTCTATTGGAACGTTGTCCGCAAATGGACTGATCTTTCAAAAACTGATAAGGAAGGATATCTTAAGGAATTTTGGAATCTTCTTATGGACTCGAATGGGTACTCTCCGTGCGTCGGCGATTATCTTACCTATAAAGAACAGCAACAATTTGCTAAAGATTGGCCTGTTATAGGCGACTTCTTATTTACACTTATCAGTAAAGACCACCAGCATGAGGTCACTGTTCAAGCAGCACCAACCACGCAAGAATACCAAGTCTATATGGGGACGCTTCTGCACAATGCGACTACCATCGCACAGAGTCATTGCCCCGAAGTTTATTTTTCTTGGATGCGCAGCTACGACGATTTTTACACCAACGACACAACATCTGTTACGGTCGATACATCGAATGTCGCTGTCGCAAAGCCCACCGCAAACTTGCCGGACGGCGCTATCACCGGTGACGATCCTCTAGAATTAAGCACAACTAGTGCAGGCGGAGGCATTTACTATCGCGTTCGTATGCAAGCAGGAGGACGCGACACTCAAAGCGATTGGAAACTCTATCAGGGATCTATCCCGCTCACGCAGTATAAAACATATAACACAACCTACACCGTCGAGGCTTACACCATGGAATATGGCAAAATGAGCGAAACGGCTACGTTCACGTACAAGCTTGGCAAATCTACCCTGATAACCAGTGTAGCAATCGATGCCAGCCTACAGTATTATCAGGACACAACATCAAAGCAGAAAATGGCCAGCACCGTCACACTTGATCCAAAATCTCCTGATGGAACCTATTTCGTTAAATGGGCTGCCAAAACCTACAATGAAGAAACAAACACATGGACTAATGCTCCAGAAGTCCTTGGCGATCAGGCAAGCAATCCTTATGCAACATTCACCATGCCTGAGGCGGAAACAGCCGTTAAGGCGGAATATGCCGTCAAGATCAATAAAGTGTGGCTCAACATTGACACATCAACATTTGGGACAGGCACAGCTACACTCCCTTCTACAGCACAATGGCATTGTCTGAACACGTTTGGATACCATAGCAGCGGTTGGCCAAAAGA
>DIDE01000065.1:0-36672 GCA_002417975.1 Eggerthellaceae bacterium UBA5808 | reverse complement strand
TTCTTGTTCGCTTCGCAAGATACGGTTGTCATAAATGGTCAGCAGGAACAAAATAAAGTCACAGCCAACGCAGATGGAAGTCTCACGATTGCAAAGACATTCCAGATTACTAATCCACCTGTCACGCATACCGTTACCGTAAAATGCTTTGATGAGTATGCACAGGCACTCATGCCAACCGAGACGCGCACGTATGAATACACTGCAGGCGACAGCGTGTCTCTTCCCGCTCCTTCTGTCGACGATGAAACCTTCGTCAGTTGGGAGAAAGATGGCACTTATATCACAGACGCAAATGCATCGGATTGCACTCTCACATTTACGATGCCCGATGCGGATATCGAACTGCAATCTGACTATATCCCCGTCATCAAAAAGATGGATCTGACTATCACGGCTCCAAAAGCAGGCGAAGCATTGCCAACGAGTATCAGCGGATGCACCGTTACCGTCACTACTGAGCACACAATTCCCGTTGATGATTTTGCGCTTATTTGGACGCCCAAAGACATAACTGCTGGCTATACAACTTCATACACCGCGACCGTACGCCTGTCCGACAAAGCACTCGAGACGCTCAAATCTAAATTCTTATTGGCCGACAATGCAGTCGTAACCGTCAATGGAACTGCTGTTTCTGCAGACTCTATTTCGAAGGACGACAAAGGAAATACCCTACTCACCATTGTATTTCCTACCACGGACGATCCAAACCTTGTTAACGTTATCAATCCTGATTCCGTAGAAGGCATCTCTCATGGTACGAGCCTCGATACCATCTTGTCTAACGAGCTTACCTCGACCGTAGCTATCATTACCGAAAACGGAAAGTCTCTTGCAGACGTTACGTGGAATAGCGCAGATGGATACGATCCTACAAATCTCGACGAACAAACATGCACTGCACATGGAACTATCGCATTACCTGATGGCGTGAAGAATGGCCATAATGTCTCGCTAGATGTAACCGAAGAGTTCACCGTAGACGCTATGGCGTATACCGTGACAAATGTTGTAGACCCCGATGATCCTGCAGATCAGGAACACGGCGTTGCGCTGGATGATATTCCCCTACCGTCCACAACTTCGATTACAACCGATCCTGCAGGACCCACATCGGCACAAATCGTGTGGGACACAAGCAATGTTAACTATGATCCCGATCAGACCGAAGAGCAAACCATAGTAATTCCCGGAAAGATTGTTTTGCCAGGTCATACAACGATAGCGGATGAAAGTCTTCTTAATATATGTGCCGTGGTAACCATTAAGGCTAAAGAATATAGTCCTCTTACGATTGATACGGGAACACAAGAAGATGCATTACTTAAACAAGAGGTAGAAGGATCAGGGTTTGATTCGACTACATTTAATTTCTCTGTCACTCCACTCGATGATGCTCCAGTTTCCGCACAAACGACGGGAACAACCACAGCGGAAACAGCGGGAACTCAAATTGTCGACTTTGGGACAATCACATTCACTCATACGGGTACCTATCGCTATGTAGTAAAGCAGACATCCGCAGCAAGTGAAGGATGGACATGTGATACCGAGGAAAAGGTTGTTACGGTCACGGTTTCGGACAAGGACGGAACGCTTGCAGCAACAGTCGAGCCTGCAACTATCACGGACACCTATAGTTCGAGCCCCAGTCCAACACCTACACCCACTCCTGACCCTGGATCAAATCCTGGGTCTGGATCTGGTAGCACCGATTCAAACGGCTCGGGAACCAATTCAGATTCAAGCTCGTCATCGGACGGTAGTCCAACATCTGACACGTCTGCATCAGCAAATGGTTCTGGAACTCCAAGCGTTAACGAAGGATCAATATCAGCAAATACATTATCGAAGACAGCAGATCCAACCGAACAATCACTGCCAACCATGCTTTTCGTTGCTATCGCAGCATGTTTGACCTACCTATCGCTCTTCTGCTTCTATCGTCGGAAGGACAAAGAAAAAGGCTAAAGGCACGCTGCTCGACCTCCCCTTGCACGCAAGTGGCGATATGCCGCACGCATACGTGTGAGGGGATGTTCTTTTGACGAGCCGCAATCAAAAGGAACATCGTCTGAAGAGCGCTTATGACCCAATGGCATGTCATTAGAAAAGTTCCTGTCATTTGCAGAAGTATCGCGCCCTGCTGACGCACCAAAATCAGATCCAAAGCGATCGCTTATCATACCCGACAAAATATGTTCTAGACTTACGCACAAACGGTTATGACTTTTAATAAGTTCGAGTGGGCGGCCCATCCCTAAAGCTTCATCTACGCGATGTCCTCCATGCTGAATCTCAGCAACAGTAATGCCTTGAATTGCACAAGAAATATCTGACGCGCTAAACAACGCTCCACGACAGCACCGATTAAGCGCAAGAACAAGCGGTCGAGATGCCACGTCACATCGAGTAATCAAGCTCAAAACATGACGACATGAATGAACAGCCGATGGACGCTGGTCAAGCATAACAAGCGAACGTGTGCTTTGTTCAACAAGCGCTATGTGATGTTCATGCCAAGCTGATCCCGTGTTAATAACGATTGCATCAAAGCGTTCGGACAGCTGCGCGACCATCCCTTGAATATGAGATTCCATTTCTTCCGATCGCTCAAAACGCTCAGGACAAGCAAGTATGGCAGGAAGTTGATTGCCGCACGAACGAAGCGCAGCAATACGAGAACGATCCTGTGCAATAGCATCACAACGAACAGGATCATCAACACCCAGCAAATAATGAGTATCGCCAAATTGAAGATCGGCGTCAAAAAGCACAGTACTCAACCCCATCCCCTGTAACAAACAGGCAGATAGTACTGCAGCTGTGCTTTTACCAACACCACCGTGGACACCGACGATAGAAAGCGTGAATGCTGCAGACGTATTCCGCTTTGAATCAGATATACATTGCTTTCTATCTGATGCGTCGTATAAAGATTCATTTACGGACTTAGGCGTACGCGTACAAGATGGATAGATGCAGCAAGAATCTTGTTCATGCCTAATTGATTTAACGTATGTCGGCGCATTCTTCGTTGAACTCGCCACATTCGCAGAGGCATTTGTTAACTTCTGAACGTGCGAAGAGTCCGTCGTAGTCTCAGATGCCCCATAGGGTATGGACACTGGCAATGAGCTTACGCTAGTATCATGCCGCATCGTTCTTTTTTGGCTAGGATGAGATGTATTAGATCGCAAAGCTCGATCGTTAGCTGGCAAGCTCTGCGCATGCTGCTTATAGCGACAATAGCGCTCAATGAATGCGCTCTGACGCAGCACTTCATCAATATGAGCAACACGAGCTCGACTCTGCAGCGACCCATTTATCTCAAACGATACAAGCACAACTCGGCAGAGAACGTGATCGTGCTTGAGCGCAGCAGCAAGATTAATCGCATCTATCGAGTCGCTTCCCCAAACCCACACTTCGTGTTGTTTACCCATCGTACGAGCGATCGTCCGAATTTCCTCAGAATCGCTTTTGCAACATAGCCACGACTGACGATCAAGTCGTTCATCTGCAAGACCGATTAATGAAGGATTGCGCAACGATGCGGAATCCACGCAAAGCATCACAAGCATATTTGCACGATCACCCATTATCGCCTCCTATAGATTCTTTATGCACGGTGATAGCCATAGGGAACTCATACGATCATTCATCATCGTCCCCCATCATTTGTCGGAGGCAACGTAAAATGAAGATCGACGTTCGAAGATGCCGCTATAATTTGTTCAACATTCTCTGGTTTAACTGCAAGCACTACACGGATATGGCGGCTCGAAGAACTTTCTTTTTCTAGCGAAAGCACGAGTACATGATCAGCAATGCGGGATGTTCCCGATGAACCCGTTGCATATATATCGATAGACTGCCCTGCCTCAAGAACAGAGGCAGCACAACGAGCTTCGTCTATCGAAACACCAACTGCACGATGCCCTGACGGAATATCAATCGTCCGATGAGTAGACGAAAATCGATGGCGCGATAGCACCTCGCCAGAAAGAATGGTCTCAGACGGACTTGTATCACGAATATCATCAATTGATCGGATAGGATCACGAGGGAGCATCTCGGCGATCCACGAACGAATCGTTGTGTTGGTATCAGAAATGCGTTCACCTGGTGCGATATCATGTTTCGCGACACATACTTCGACTTGCTCGCCACCATAGCGCGCCATAGCCGCATCGCGCGCCGCAGCAGCTTCTGCCTGAATAGTGTGCGTATGTACCGCGACAGCGCATGCACACACAAGGCCGCACGCGATAGAACCAATAACAAGCCCTTTATGTTCCATTACAGCTCCTTCCTCCTTATTGAGCATGGAGGAAGAATGCTGCCAAAATCATAGGGGAATCTTACAGAAAGCTAACTAATCTCTAATGCTTTTGATTTAGCCCTCGAATGTTACATGAGCGCCCTGTGCGGTATCCTCGATTTTGAAACCGAGTTTCCCCAACTCGTCGCGAACACGATCAGATAAAGCAAAGTCTTTATGTGCACGAGCATCAGCACGACATGCTAATAATGCATCTACAGCTGCTTGTGGATTATCGCCCTCATAGCCAGCAACTTCTGCAGCACAAGCAACAACTTCGACAGGATAGGCGTTATCATCCGAACTAGCTCCAGCATCGATGCCAAACACACCCATAAGCTCAACGATAAGATCACGCACTGCAATCAAAGATGCATGATCGTTTTGCGACGGTTCGACATCAGACAGAAGCGTATTTATCTCAGAAACAAATCCAAAAATTGCACCAAGCGCAGCTGCGGTATTAAAATCATCATCCATTGCTTCAACAAACGATGAACGCAACGCCTTACAGCGCGCCTGAATATCTGCAGAGTCAAGAACAGCCACTGCAGAAGACGCGTGAGCATCAAGCCAATTAATCCGCTCGATAAGTGATGTAATACGACCAAGCGCAGCAGCAGCTTCGTCAAGACGATCCTGCGAAAAATCAAGAGGGCTGCGATAATGCGTCTGCATCATGAGCATGCGCAACACATCAGGCGACGTCGTTGCAAGCACATCACGCAACAACAGGAAATTCCCCAGCGATTTGCTCATCTTTTCTGAGTTAATGCGCAGCATACCGCTATGAAGCCAATAGTTGGTAAACGTTGTTCCATACGCAGCTTCACTTTGTGCAATTTCGTTTTCGTGATGAGGAAACACCAGATCGGCTCCACCACCATGAATATCAAATGGCAGTCCAAGATACTTTTTGGACATTGCCGAACATTCGATATGCCACCCAGGACGTCCAGCTCCCCACGGAGAATCCCATGAAGGTTCCTCTGGCTTTGCAGCCTTCCATACCGCAAAATCAAGCGAATCGTGCTTGCGTTCATCCATACCAGCAACGCCATCAGCACGAAGATCACGATGGCCCGACTCCATATCGTCAATGTTGCGATGCGAAAGTTTGCCGTACTCAGCAAACGAACGCACACTAAAGTACACGTCCCCTTCTGAAACATATGCATGATCGGTGTCAATCAAGCGTTGCACCAAATCAATCATTGCAGGGATCTCTGTCGTTGCACGCGGACGCACGTCAGGATCAAGAACACCCATTGCATGCATATCATCGATAAATGCCTTTGTATACGTTGCAGCAACATCAGAGGCGCTACAGTGCTCTTCATTGGCTTTCTTGATGATCTTGTCATCGACATCAGTAACATTCTGTACAAACGTCACATCAAGCCCACGCCACATCAGATAGCGACGAATCATATCAAAACTGACAAATGTTCGAGCATTCCCAATATGAATATAGTTGTAGACAGTCGGTCCGCATACGTACATCCGAATACGTCCAGGTTCAAGAGGAACAAGTTCCTGCTTTGAACGCGTTTGCGTGTTGTAGACTTTAATCATCGCTGCTGATGCTCCATTCCGTCAATACGGGCAGTCAAATCCTGTATCTCCTGATGCAAATGGTTGATCTCTTCTTGTGTTGGATCAGGGAGGCACTCGCGATGAATCGCGGCATCTTCCTTTTCTTCCTGTACGCGTTTT
The DNA here is from genome assembly GCA_002417975.1 of Eggerthellaceae bacterium UBA5808. Lineage (GTDB taxonomy): Bacteria > Actinomycetota > Coriobacteriia > Coriobacteriales > Eggerthellaceae > UBA5808. Next base: position 30,629 of record DIDE01000065.1, on the reverse strand, counting down.
CCATCACGTACCACAATATGGCCAGGTACGCCGATCACCGTGCAATTAGGCGGAACATCGCGCACAACAACAGCTCCGCCACCAACTTTAGAATTGTCTCCAACTGTTATATTACCGAGGACCGAAGCACCAACACCAACCATAACGTTGTTGCCAATAGTCGGATGACGTTTGCCTGTTTCCTTGCCCGTTCCGCCCAGCGTTACACCCTGATACAGAACAACATCATCGCCGATTGTCGTCGTTTCACCAATGATCACGCCCATAGCATGATCAATAAAAAAGCGATGACCAATTACGGCAGCTGGATGAATTTCAACACCCGTACGGTTACGCGTCCATTGAGCAAGCCAACGAGCAAACCCATGGGACCAGTGATTCCAAATCCAATGTTCAATTACATGGCACCAACGCGCATGCAAGCCAGGATAAATTAGCCAAATTAGAAAAGCGCTTGGTGCTGCTGGGTCATTTTTTTTAACCGATCGAACGTCTTCGGCCATAGTACTAAACAGATTCATGGAAGATCCTCATTTTCAGTCAAACGTGGTGGACACTGAATCGGCTTCATCGCAGATCATTGATGGAAAAGCACAAGGCTTAGTTCCAGGTAATGAGAGATACAGCAAGAAACCAGATGCGGAAACGATACCGTTCCCGCGCCATATCAATGGTGTGTTCATTCAGGTCGACATCGACAGAGCAGTGCAACAGCTTGGGCGGAAATACCTTCTTCACGTCCTTCAAAACCGAGTCGCTCGGTTGTTGTTGCCTTAACACCTATGGAAGACCGAGGGATTCCCATCGCCTGTGCTAGATGATCTCTCATCTGGTCGCGGTACGGTGACAGATGAGGGGCTTGCGCCGATATGACGCTATCAACATCATAGATTTCGAATCCTTCATCGCGCACCGCATGTGCTACGCGAGCAAGCAGCACCATCGAATCTGCCCCTTCGTAAGCAGGATCCGTATCAGGAAACAGCTTACCGATATCACCAAGACGTGCTGCCCCTAAAAGTGCATCGCTTATTGCATGTGCAAGTACATCGGCATCGGAGTGACCAAGTAATCCCCTATCATGAGGAATCGTAACGCCACCGAGAATCAAAGGACGACCCTCGATGAGTTTATGGACATCAGTTCCTAGCCCAATACGAAACTTCGTTTGGGTTGCGGCATCGTCCGGTCGAAGACGGTCTCGCTGGGGAACAGCTTCACTCATTGCTCGGTTCCTTCCACCAACATCGTATGTACAGCTGCCGCGAGCATCATATAATCCTCCGGCACGGTAAGCTTGATATTATCACGTTTACCTTCGACAACGAGCACCTTGCCTCCAAGTCGCTCAATAAGCGAAGAATCATCAGTTCCAACAAACCCATCCGACAAAGCAGACGCATGAGCGCGTCGATAAATGCCCGCACGAAATACCTGCGGCGTCTGAGCATTCCAGAATACACGACGATCAGGCGTTCCTGCAACTACGCCATCTTCGACCACTTTAAGCGTATCGACAGAAGGATGAGCGACAATAGCGCCATCAGCATCAACGTTACCTTTAAGCGTATTAATCGCATGAGCAATTAAATCAGGCGAGATAAGCGGACGAGCCCCATCATGAAGAACGACGTAATCATAGGTATCAGGGACAAATTCCAATCCAGAAAATGCGGACTCTTGGCGCATACTACCCGAGGGAGCAAGCACAATAGGCGTCACAAACGGAAATGGATCAATCGCATGCTCAAGATACTCGCTACGGCGATCCTCGGGACAAACAATAACGATCAGTCCAACATCCCCTACTGCATCGAATGCCTCTGCCGACCAGGTGAGTACCGGTTTACCAGCAATTTCTACCAGCTGCTTGCCGCCCTCGCGGCCAAAACGCTCGCCTGATCCTCCCGCAAGAATGATTGCTGCGGTTTGCGGCTTATCGTTAACCTTACCTTCGAGGCTCACCATGTTTTGTGTAAGAGCATCAAAGTTAATATGTTCAAATAACTTTTCAGGAGAGCGCAGCGCAGAGGGGGCAAATACGGGGTCGATCGTCTCGTCCCGTATTTCGCGAGGATCCTTTACCATGACGCTCTCCTTTGTCTGTACGTTCAATCCACTCACACCATATTCGCAATACATGGTACCTTATATCTTTAATCAACAACTCAGTCTTAAGTACGCTATGTAGCCTAACTCGCCTAGCATGCCACCATTGCACCTTTAGTCGGCAGCTCCGCCACTTTGCATATCAGCCGAAGAAGGCCCTGCATTCAACGAATGACTTGTATCGTTAAGATCATAGCCTTGCATCAGCAGATCAGCTTCGCGCGCAATCGTGTCACGTTTGCGAGGCTTTGGAATAGAACCGCTACCTTTAGTAAAGGTCAACTCTCCATCCTTAAAGTCAACATCGATGACTGATCCACTCGTCCAGCGACCCTCGAGTACCTGCTCAGCAATAGGATCTTCAAGCAAACGTTGGATCGCGCGTCTGAGCGGACGGGCGCCATACGTTGTATCGGTTCCCTTAGATGCAACATAGTCGCATGCAGCATCGCTCAGGTTGATCGTCATGTTTTGAGCGATCAAACGCTCGCGTAAATCGGCAACCATGAGCTTAACAATCTTGGCAATCTGATCTTTCGTAAGGTTCTTGAATACAATAATCTCATCGACACGATTGAGAAACTCTGGACGAAATACCTTTTTAAGCTCGCCCATAACCTGGCTTTTAATCTCTTTGTCGCTCATACCCTGACCCTCAGACGAAAAGCCAATCGGAGCACTTTGCGCAATATTGCGCGCACCAACATTGCTCGTCATGATAATAATCGTGTTGCGGAAATCAACAATACGACCTTGTCCATCGGTCAAATGGCCCTCTTCAAGAATCTGCAGAAGGATATTGAATACATCAGGATGAGCTTTTTCGATCTCATCAAAAAGTACAACAGAATACGGACGTTGACGTACCGCTTTGGTCAGCTGACCACCCTCGTCGTAGCCTACGTATCCTGGAGGCGAACCGACAAGACGAGACACCGAATGCTTTTCCATGTATTCACTCATATCAAACGAAATGAGTGCATCTTCGGTATTAAACAAGAACTCAGCCAACGCCTTTGACAGCTCTGTTTTTCCTACGCCCGAAGGACCAAGGAAAATGAACGATCCGGCTGGGCGCCGTGGATCCTTAAGTCCGCTGCGCGAGCGGCGGATTGCTTTTGCAACCGCAGTAACGGCTTCGTCCTGACCGATAACACGCTCATGAAGCACGCTTTCCATACGAAGGAGCTTCTCAGTTTCTGCCTCAGTCAGATCAGATACCGGCACGCCTGTTGTCATTGATATAACATCGGCGATGTCTTCCGAGGTAACATTTTGCACCTTACGATGCGACGACTCTTCCCACTTTGTCTCAGCTTTAGTACGCTCTTCGCGCAGTTTCGCCTCTTGATCTCTAAAGTTTGCGGCATCCTCAAAATGTTGGTCAGCGATTGCCTTATCTTTTTGAGCACTCACCGTATGCAGTTTATCATCGAGCTCACGCACTTCGGGAGGAAGCGTCATATTACGGATACGCATACGCGCACCTGCTTCATCCATTACGTCAATCGCCTTATCAGGCAAGAAACGATCCTGAATGTAGCGATCCGACAGAGAAACAGCAGACTGCAACGCATCATCATTGAAATGAACATGATGATGCTGCTCATAGCGATCGCGCAGACCAAGCATGATGCGCATCGTCTGCTCTTCATTGGGCTCGCCAATCATGACAGGTTGGAAACGACGCTCAAGCGCGGCATCCTTTTCGACATGCTTACGATATTCATCGATCGTTGTCGCACCAATAATTTGAATCTCACCACGTGAGAGCGGTGGTTTAAGGATTGCCGCAGCATCGATCGAACCTTCGGCAGAGCCCGCTCCGATTAGCGTATGAAGCTCATCGATGAAGAGGATAATGTCGCCCTCATCTTTGACTTCCTTGATGCATTTTTTAAGACGCTCTTCGAATTCGCCACGGTACTTGCTGCCCGCAACCAAACTCGAAACATCAAGCGTGAAAATACGCTGATTACGAAGAATATCAGGAACCTGATTGGACACGATCAACTGCGCCAGACCTTCGACAACAGCCGTCTTACCTACGCCAGGTTCACCAATAAGGAGCGGATTATTCTTTTGTCTGCGGCAAAGGATCTGCATAATGCGTTCGATCTCGCCCGCACGACCAATAACAGGATCGAGCTTGCCCTCGGATGCCTTTTTAGTCAGGTCGAGTCCGAATTCTGCAAGCACGCTATCGGACTGCGCCGGCGACGCCACAAACGGATTCCGACCTGCAAATACCGTCGACTGTCCTACCAGGTCATTAAGTGCTTCTCGAACTTGGTCACCCGATACACCGAGTCGACCCAACACTTCGATAGCTGTTCCTTCGCCCTCGCGGACAATGCCTAAAAGCAAATGCTCTGTTGATATATAACTTTGCCCCATCTGCATAGCCTCACGAAGACTATCTTCAAGAACGCGCTTAACGCGTGGGGTAAATCCAAGATGACCCGAAACATCAGCATCGGGATCAATCGATACGATCTGATGAATGGTCGCAACTACATCATCATAGTGAACATTAAGCCGCTCAAGAGCCTGAGCCGCTAGTCCGTCCTGCTCTTTGATGAGTGCAAGCAGGATATGTTCGGTCCCGACATAAGGCTGGCGCAACATACGCGCTTCATCCTGTGCGATCACCAACACCTTACGGGCCTTATCGGTAAATTTGTCGAATGACATACACCGAGTCCCTTCTCTCCATGCATGACCATCGAATGCATCATGCGTTGCGTGCACTTACTATTCCGCACGTCTATTGTACGCGCTGTTAATAGTGTAGGTCATGTGCTACCTTTTTTCCCGCAAAACGATCGCTCATTTGCGCGATACCGCATAAAAATTAAAATCTGTCATTAAAGAACAGCAAGTTTACTATACAAAAAATGTGTAACCAAGATGCAACAAAAAAAGATTAGGATGATCTCGACGAGAAGTACGACATGGTCGGGTATGTACCTATGGCAGCTGCAAACCGACCTTCCACTGCAATCAAATGCAGACGACTGGAAGGAATGGATGAGCAATGCTATTTCAAGAAAAAGAGTGGACCAGATTCCACGCAACAAAACCGAGCCGTAACCAAGAAACATATTGGGACCGAAGAGCTGCTGGCTTTGCACGGCATTCGGGCATCTCAAACTATTCAAAAGAATTTCTGGACCTATGCCAACTTGAAAGCGATTGGACAGTACTTGATGTCGGATGTGGCTCAGGTTCGATTACGGTCAACATAGCTCGACAGACACAACATGTTACGGGAATCGATATTTCGGGCGAAATGCTGCGATTAGCCAAATCATCAGCGCGTTCCCTTGGATTATGTAACGTGGATACGATCAAAGTGCCCTGGGAAGGCGACTGGCGAGCAGCTGGAGTTCCTCAGGTTGATCTAGCAGTGGAATCGCGTGCACTTCTGACTGCCGACTTACCTGACGCACTTGCAAAGCTGAATCACTACGCTCGTAAACGCGTATGTCTGACAACCGTCTGTGGCGATCTGGCCTACAATGATCGACGCGTCATCGAGTCGATCGGGCGTACCCTGCCACACCCCCCCGACTATATTCATGTCGTAAACTGCCTATACGACATGGGAATAACCGCTGACGTTCATTTCATTTCCAGCGTGAAACATGACACATATTGTAATCGTGAAGCCGCTAAAAAATCTATGCTGCATATGTTAGGAAACGTTTCCGAAGAAGAAGACGAGGCGCTTGAATCCTTTATGAATAACCATCTGGTGCAATGGCAGGATGGTTGGATGAAGGATTACGAACGACGCACTGACTGGGCGTTTATAGCATGGAACAAGTAAATAAAAGCGCACCATTTAAGTCGCAATCTCATGACGACGATATACCGTCAAACGTTCACTTCGACGACACCACACTTCGCGATGGAGAACAAGCTCCTGGAATATCCTTCACCCATGAAGACAAACTGCGTATAGCACGCTTACTCAACCGCTGCGGCGTCGACCAAATCGAAGCAGGCATTCCAGCATCAGGTATAGCCGAACAACGGTTGATAAGCGACTTAACCGCCATGAATATGGACTGTAGCATACTGGCCTGGTGTAGAGCGGTTCCTGAAGAAATAGATATGGCAGTAGCCTGCGGCGCCGATGCAGTAGCCATATCATGCCCCACAAGCGATATATTACTAAAAACAAAAATGGGAAAAACCCATGCATGGGCGCTAGAGGCTATGCGCCGTACGATATATCATGCAAAAGAACAAGGACTGTACGTGTCAGCTGATTCAGAGGACTCTAGTCGGACTGATCCGTCATTTTTGGTTGATTATGCGCAGGCTGTAGAAAAAGCTGGGGCAGATCGTTTTCGTTTCTGCGATACCGTAGGCGTGATGGACCCAAGGCGTGTACATGACAAGATCGCCTTGCTCAAGCATTCAGTGAATATTGAAGTGGAAGTACATATGCACAACGACTTCGGTATGGCTGTAGCAAACACCATAATCGCATTGCAACAAGGAGCAACATGGATGAACACAACCGTACTGGGTATAGGAGAACGAGCGGGTAATGCGGCTTTCGAGCAAATTGTGATGGCACTGTGGCAAATATGCAATCGCAACCCAGGGTTTGACACATCATTATTAATGGACCTGGCCGACCTTGTTTCGCGATCGTCTGGCGAACCTTTAGGACATCGAACACCGATCGTGGGATCAGACGTGTTTACCCATGAAAGCGGGATGCATGTAGACGGCATCTTGAAAAATGCACATACCTACGAGCCATTCGACCCATCTCTAATCGGACGTAGCCGCACGTTGCAAGTAGGTAAGCATACGGGATCGCATGCCTTGCAGCATCAATATGCGCGTATGGGCTATCCAATAGATAGGGACCATGCATCGAATTTATTGCCACAAGTTAGGAATGCGGCTGAATCGCTTAACCGTAATCTAACCGATGACGAATTACGTCATTTACTTGCTTAAACAACGAAATCTGATCCTATTCACATGCTATATCAATAGTAATATGCACTCTAACACTGCCAAGCTATACTTCTGAAATAACCTTGAATCCTTTCTCTTACTTTATTCTGAAAATAGAATAAACAATGACACGCCTTTAATACGTTCGTAACAGAACTACAGTTTTGAACACTTATAGTTAGACACGTCAGAGCAACGTCGCTCGACGCACCGTCCGCAGTGAATGCGGATGCTAATTCAGGGCAATGAGGCCCGCACATCCATGTAGTAGTGGAAGTGCGGGCCTTTTCTTTTGCCCAAAAACCACGAACGGGAGGAGCGTACTATGCGGCAAGTTGCAATCTACGGAAAAGGCGGCATCGGGAAATCGACCACAACCCAGAATCTGACGGGAGCTCTCGCCACTCATCTGGGCAAGAATATCATGCTGATCGGATGTGATCCCAAAGCAGACTCCACACGCATGCTCTTGCATGGTCTAGCTCAAAAAACAGTGCTGGATACTCTGCGCGAAGACGGCGACGAAATCGAGCTGGACTCAATATTGAAGGAAGGCTTCGCTGGTATCCGATGCGTCGAATCAGGCGGTCCCGAACCAGGTGTCGGCTGCGCTGGACGTGGCATCATCACTTCCATCAACATGCTCGAGCAGATGGGTGCCTATACCGAAGATCTAGATTACGTATTCTATGACGTTCTGGGCGACGTCGTATGTGGCGGTTTTGCAATGCCTATTCGAGAAGGCAAAGCACAAGAGATCTATGTCGTCGCATCTGGCGAACTGATGGCTCTCTACGCTGCAAACAACATTTGTAAAGGCGTGCAGAAATATGCACAGTCTGGCGGTGTACGTCTAGGCGGTGTCATTTGTAATTCGCGTAAGGTCGATGGCGAACGAGAGTTGATTGAAGCCTTTGCCAAACAACTGGGCAGCCAGATGATCTACTTCGTTCCACGAGACAACATCGTTCAACATGCAGAAATTAACAAGCAAGTCGTAACAGAATTTGCTCCCGAGAGTGATCAGGCAGCTGCATATCGCGGCCTAGCAGAAGCTGTCGACAACAACGATATGTTCGTGATTCCTAAGCCTCTTGAGCAAGATCAATTGGAAGACCTAATGATGGAACATGGATTCCTCGGAATCTAGGTATAGAGAGGATTGAGGTCATGGTACTAATACGTGCAATAGTTCGTCCCAACAAGACAACGGACGTTATGAAGGAACTGCTTGATGCTCATTTTCCTGGCATCACTAAGATGAGCGTCTTCGGACGAGGTCGCCAAATGGGTGTACGAATCGGAGATGTAGTCTACGACGAAATTCCCAAAGAAATGCTACTCCTAGTCTGTGCCAACGAAGACGCTGACGACGCTATACGCGTAATCATGGGCGCAGCCAAAACAGGAGAATCGGGCAACTTCGGTGACGGTCGTATATTCGTATCACCCGTAGACGAGGCTTATACCATATCGACGGGAAAAACTGGGCTATAAACTGTCAGCCGTACGAGAGGAGATGAGACCATGAAGGAAATCATGGCAATCGTAAGACCTACAAAAGTCACGGAGACAAAAACAGCGCTGGCAGATGCGGGATACCCCTCGTTCACCTGTCAATCAGTACTTGGTCGTGGGAAAAAGCTACTAGATGCCGCACTAGTACGCGGCATGCTCGAAGAAGGCGAAGTACCCGACAACGCATTGGGACAAGCAGTGTCGGAGCCCTTGCGTCTGATAGCTAAACGTATGTTCACGCTGATAGTAGAAGAACAGGATGTCGGACCTATCGTGAAGCTGATCACAAAAACGAACAGCACCAACACTCCAGGCGATGGCAAAATTTTCGTTTTACCCATTCAAGAGTCCTATCGCGTCCGCAACGGAGAACGCGCCATAGACGCCTACTAAGGAGATGTGTATGTCATCTGAAACTATAGAAGCACCTGCTGCCAACCAGCAGCAAAGTCTCACGGACAAGGTGCTTGATCAGTATGAAGCAAAGGTTTATAAGAATCGCAAGCGGCACATGGTTACCGTGGATCACGCTTTGGAAACACCCCAGGAAATAGCAGCTAATGTCAAAACAGTGCCCGGAATGCTTACCCATCGCGGCTGCTGCTTTGCGGGATGTAAAGGCGTAGTACTTGGCCCGATTAAAGACACACTCACCATCGTTCATGGACCTATAGGCTGTTCCTTCTACACCTGGGGAACACGCCGGCATAAAGCGATCCCCGGCGATGACGGTCTGAATCTAGTCCCCTATACCTTTTCCACTGACATGCGTGAATCCGATATCGTATTTGGTGGAGAAAAGAAGCTCATGAAGGCTATAGAGGAAGGCATCGAGCTGTTTCACCCTAATGCCGTATTCATCTGTTCTACCTGCCCAGTCGGCTTGATCGGCGACGACATCAACGCCGTGGCCGAGCGAGCTGAAAAGAAATTCGGTGTAAAATGCGTTTCGTTTTCGTGCGAAGGTTATAAAGGCGTATCACAGTCTGCCGGTCATCATATCGCATCGAATCAAATCATTCGTCATGTTATCGGCGAAAATGACACGCCGCCTGCAGCTCAATATTCCGTCAATGTACTGGGTGAATACAATATCGGCGGCGACGGATGGGAAACTGAGCGCTTATTACATCGTTGCGGCATAGAAGTCATATCAGTGATGACAGGCGATGGAGCAGTCGCAGATATGCAACGCGCACATATGGCCAACTTAAATTTGGTGCAATGTCATCGTTCCATCAACTACGTCGCCGAGATGATGAAAACTCAATACGGTATCGACTGGCTCAAGGTAAACTTCGTAGGCATAAAATCCACAACGAAAAGCCTCCGCGCAATTGCCACCTATTTTGACGATCCCGCATTAACCAGCCGCATTGAATCGGTAATCGCTGATGAGATGGAGACCATCCAGAGCGACCTAGACTATTATCGCTCACGCCTGACTGGAAAGACTGCGGCATTGTATGTGGGCGGATCGCGTTCGCATCATTATCAGTTGCTACTACACGACCTGGGTGTACGCACAGTACTCGCAGGCTATGAATTTGCACATCGCGATGATTACGAAGGCCGCCAAGTTATTGATTCCATCAAAGTCGATGCCGATAGTAAGAACATCGAAACGTTGCACGTGGAGCCCATCAAAGGTAAGTATCATGTACGATTTAGCGCCGATCAACTGGAAGATCTAAAGGGATCCGTCAACGGCTTAGAGTATTACGAAGGCATGATGAAAGAAATGGACAACGGTTCTTTGGTGGTAGACGACCTGAACCATTTCGAAACAGAGGCATTTGTGGAACTGCTACATCCTGACATCTTCTTTTCGGGAATTAAGGACAAGTTCGTACTGCAAAAAAGTGGCATAAAGTCGCGCCAATTGCACAGCTATGACTATCAGGGTCCCTATGCTGGATTTCGTGGTGCGATCAATTTCGCTCACGACCTTGACATGGAATTTTCCAGTCCCATCTGGGATATGGTGACACCTCCATGGCAAAGCAAACCGCTGCTTAACGGCACATTCACTAATGATGTCAATTTCGCCGAAGGAGGCGATAAATGATGCTTGATGCCACACCACGCGACAGCGTCATGGAACGCAAGGGGCTTGTGTCGAACCCCTGCAAAACCTGCCAGCCCGTCGGAGCAATCTATGCAGCTCTAGGAGTGCACGGAGTCATGCCCCACAGTCACGGTTCACAAGGATGTGTCGCCTTTCATCGTATGTTTTTGACACGTCATTTTAAGGAGCCAGCCATGGCTTCCACGTCTGCTTTTACCGAAGGAGCAAGCGTTTTCGGCGGCGGCGCAAACCTAAAAACCGCCGTTAAGAACATCTTTGACATCTACAACCCCGAAGTAATAGCCGTTCACACCACCTGCCTATCCGAAACAATAGGCGACGACCTCCACTCATTCATTTCCGCCCTAGAACTGCCCAAAGGCAAACGTGTTATTTATTGTAATACCCCCAGCTATGTAGGATCGCACGTAACTGGTTTTTCGTCGATGGCAGCCGGTTTTGTAAATCATCTTGCAGAAAAGAGCAATGAAACCACAGGCAAATTGTTCGTGATTCCTGGATTTGTGAACCCAGGTGATATGCGTGAAATGAAGCTATATCTTGATGCTTTCGACATCGATTACACCATGATGCCTGATACCACAGATGTAATGGATGCGCCTATGACGGGAAACTTTGAACTATTTCCGAAAGGTGGTACGCCACTTGCAGAAGTTAAGCGACTGGGAGATGCAGCGCATACAATTGCTCTGGGCGAATGGGCATCTGAACCCTGCGCGAATGCCCTTAAGCGTAAGCACGATGTAAACTTCGATGTATTGGGACTGCCTATCGGCCTTGCAGGTACCGATGCTTATGTGATGGCCCTCTCGAAATTCTCGGCAAAACCCGTACCAAGAGAAATCGATAACCTGCGCGGTCGGTTAGTCGACAGTATGCTCGATGTGCATCAATATCTCAGCGCCAAAAGAGTTGCTATCGCGGGTGATCCAGACACTGTTTTGGGTCTACTGCAATTCGTCCTGGAATGTGGCATGATTCCTGCCTATGTGGGCACAGGCACGCCAGGAGGAAATTTTGAGGCAAAGGTTGACACCATTCTGGAAAAATATGGCGTAGCGCAAGATGACTGCTGGCGTAAAAGCGAGACGGACTATTTCGAGCTACATCAGCGTATCATTCAGAATCCAGTCGACCTTCTTCTGGGACCTTCCCTATGGAAACAGATTGCTAAAGCCGAAGACATTCCGCTGGTTCGCTGCGGATTCCCTATTCTTGACCGCTATATTCATCCATTAATACCTATCGTCGGCTATTCCGGCGCGCTGCATCTGTTGCAAATGATCGCAGACACCCTAATGGATCGTCAGGATGCACTCTGCGAAGACCAAGACCTCGAATTTGTAATGTAAAGGAAGTGGTGTAATGACCAGGACTATCGCCGCACATACCGGTAAGGCAACATCGCTTATGGCCGTACCTATGCTTGACGAGCGTAAAAAATCCATATCATGCGGCGGTGGATCTGGCCATAGCATCGCCTGTGGAAAGGAAAGCACAGCAGGTGCGATGTCACAAAGAGCCTGCGTGTTCTGCGGCGCGCGCGTCGTATTAAATCCCATCACTGATGCCTTTCATATCATTCACGGGCCTATTGGATGTTCAAGCTATACCTGGGACATCCGCGGTAGTCTCACCAGTGGGAACGACCTGTTTCGTCATTCATTTTGCACGGATATGAACGACATGGACGTAGTATTCGGCGGCGAGAAGAAACTTGCACGCGCTATCGACCAAGCGGTTTCCACTCATCATCCCAAGGTGATATTTGTCTACGCTACCTGTATCGCTGGTGTAATTGGTGATGACGTAGAAAGCGTGTGCAAGGCCGCCGAACAGCGACATCAAATCCGTTGTATTCCTGTGCAAGCACCTGGTTTTTCGGGTCACAAGGCACAAGGGTATCGCCTTGCAGGCGATGCCATTATGGCGCTCATCGGAACAAGACCTTTTCCACGCGCAAAGGCACACGGCATCAATATATTGGGCGACTTTAATCTTGCGGGCGAACAATGGATCGTAAAAAACTATCTGAAGAGTCTGGGAATCGACGTAGTAACCGGCATAACTGGAGATTCAAACTGTGCCGAACTGATGCAAGCACCCCAGGCCCAACTGAACGTTGTGCAATGTGCAGGTTCAATGATCGCCTTAGCACGACGCATGGAAGCAGATCTTAACATTCCCTATATAAAAGTGAGTTTCTATGGTATTGAGGATACCAGTACATCTCTTGTTCATATCGCCCAAGCCCTAGGTAACCCCGATATTGTTGATCGTACCAAACGTTTTTGTCAGTTTCAGATCAACCAACTTAAGCCCATAGTCAAACGTTATAAATCACAGCTTAGCGGCAAAAAGGCTGCGATCTTTGTAGGCGGAGGGTTCAAGGCTATTTCTCTTATAAAGCAATTTCGCGAACTGGGAATTCAGACCGTAATGGTAGGCACTCAAACCGGTAGCGCCGAAGATTACGATGTCATACGGTCATTAGTGCACGATGACTGTGTAGTGCTTGACGACGCGACCGCCACAGAACTGGAAAAGTTCATGACCGAGCGCGGCGCAGACATACTAGTAGGAGGCGTAAAAGAACGTCCTTTAGCCTACAAGTTAGGTGTGGCGTTCTGTGACCATAATCACGAGCGGAAACATCCGCTAGCCGGGTATGTTGGCGTTAGAAATTTCGCGGAAGAAATAAATGCTTCCATTAATTCGCCTGTATGGGCATACGTGTAGAAAGGTATGCGGCATGACCAAAAGAAGCAAAGGCGCCAAGACAAGAAACGTCAAGCCTGAAGGAACGTTAGAAGACCTGAACGTCAATCCCTGTAAGATGTGCATGCCACTAGGATCGGTGACCGCAGCGTATGGCGTTGAAGGGTGTATGAGCATTCTACATGGATCCCAGGGATGCGCCACCTATATTCGCCGTCACATGGCCACGCACTACAATGAGCCCATCGACGTCGCATCGTCTGCCCTGACCGAACAAGGAACCGTCTACGGTGGAGAAGCAAATCTTCATAAGGGCATCGATAATCTAATCAAACTTTATAACCCGCATGTTATAAATATTTCCACCACATGCCTAGCCGAAACAATAGGCGAAGATGTTCCATCTATGATTTTCCGCTGGTATGAGTCACATCCCAAAAGCAATACCCTATTGGTGTCCACACCGTCCCCCGGATACGGCGGAAGCCAATATGAAGGCTATTTCAGCTTTTTGCGATCTCTCGTAACAACTGTACCCATGGACCCTTCACTTGCAGCAGCCCATCAGTTGAATGTAATCTGCGGCCCTATAAGCCCAGCAGATACACGTTTTTTAAAGCAGATGATCAAATCTTTTGGAATTCATGCAGTCATGCTTCCCGATGTCTCCAGCAGCCTAGACCAAGGGCGTCTGTCAGTATACAATCGCACACCCGAGGGCGGCACCAAACTTACAGCTATAAGAAGTATGGCAGGGTCGGATTTGACGATCGAGCTAGGTGAATTCGTTCCCAAAGCAATGTCACCAGGTCAGTATTTGCAAGATCGATACGGCGTTCGCTGTCAGCGCATGAACGCCCCCATCGCTTTGCGCGATATTGATGCCTTTATAAAGATACTTGAGGAATTCTCCGGTCGAAAAATATCTGCATCGGTAGCCCAAGAGCGCGCACGCTATCTGGATGCCATGATAGATTCCCATAAATACAATTCGGAAGGCCGCGCGTGCATTTTCGGCGATCCAGACTTTTGCTACGGCATTACCCGCCTCTGCCTAGAAAACGGTATCGTTCCCGTGGTCGTAGCCGCAGGATCTGCCTGTCCCGAATTTAAAAAACACATCCAGCCGCAAATCGATGACCTAGCACAGCGTTTTTTAGTCGATAATTTCGACGTGGTCCAGGCAGCCGATTTCGGCGATATAGAGCGTCTTGCAAAGAAGAACGGCGCGAATGTGCTGATAGGATCATCGGATGGACGTCGCGTGGAAGCAACATGTGCTATTCCCCTGATACGTTGTACATTTCCCATTCATGATCAAATAGGTGGTCAGCGCGTGCGAACGATGGGCTACTCAGGATCATTAATGCTGCTTGACCGCATTACAAATGCGCTGCTGTTACGTAAAACATCAGGATTTAGAGCTGCCATTAGAAATGAATTCTACGACAACACACTTTTATCCCAGGCACATCTGCATCGTCAGACCCAAAGCGAGCAGCTGGTAGCCGAAGCGCAAGCCTGTCTGGATGATGCAGCATCTGACTATACAGCCACGCGCGAGCAGCAAAAGCACAGTGAAGCTGTGCAAAAAACCAAATCACACCCTTGCTTCACGGCGGGATGCTCGTCGAAGAATGCACGCATCCACCTGCCTGTAGCACCAAAATGCAACATATCATGTAACTACTGCGTACGAAGATTTGATTGTCCCAACGAAAGTCGCCCAGGCGTAACTTCGCAAGTATTAACGCCCAAGCAAGCCTTCGAATATTGGAAGGATGCCCGCAAACGCATCCCAAATCTAACGACGGTAGGTATTGCCGGTCCTGGCGACGCCCTTGCCAACTGGGACAAGACTATCGAGACCATCAACCTTATCCATAAGACAGATCCTCAGAGCGTGTTCTGTTTGTCCACTAATGGTCTATTGCTCCCTCGTTATGCCGATAAGATCGCTGCGGCAGGTGTCACACATGTGACGGTAACTATGAACGCAATCGACCCTATTATTGGCGCTCAAATATATGAGCATGTGAATCTTGATGGTAATACCTACATAGGACAGGCTGCTGCAGGTATACTACTTTCCAATCAAATTGCCGGAATATGTATGCTCGTACAAGCTGGAGTAATAGTAAAGGTAAACACCGTCCTTATTGAAGGTGTAAACGATTCGCATGTCGAAGAGGTAACAAAAAAAGCTGCCGAATTAGGAGCAAGCGTAAGCAACATCATGCAGATGATCCCTGTAAAAGGATCGGTATTCGGCGGCAAAGCACAAGTACCTCAAAAGAAGTTGGCTTGCATCCGTAAAACATGTCGTGCGTATCTTCCACAGATGGGACATTGCCAGCAATGCCGCGCAGATGCGGTGGGGACCCTGTACGAAGACCTTTCTCATCTGTTCCTCGACAAGAAAGCGCCACATACTCAAACATCTCATCATCAGGCATATCGTATGGCCGTAGCCTCGAAATCGGGGCTAATGGTGGATGAGCACTTTGGACATGCTCAGCAACTCGCCATATTCGAAAGCAATGGTACGTCTGTCCGATTCGTCGAAAATAGAAACTTAGATACCTACTGTAAGGGGTCTGATGCCTGTCTAAAAGAGCAATCAAAAGACGTGCGAATGCAACGAGTCGTTTCGCTTCTTGCAGATTGCGACGCACTGTTATGTCTACGAGCAGGCACTGAGCCCATGCGAATGCTTGCCGATGCTGGCATTGAAGTGCGCCTTACGTGCGATCGCATCGAAACAGCAGTGCTTGATGCAGAACAGTCATTGGTTTCCAAAGGTATCATTCCAGTTTTATCGCGCATGCAATCAATCTGAAATACTCAGCACATAAGCTAATGGAAGACGAGAAAAACATACAGGTGTACTTGGAGGTCGAGCGGCATGCTCGATGCACGCATACACATAGCAAACACTGACGACAACTTGCAGCTACTTGCAGACTTCGCATGCGCCACCATGACGCTTCTTGTTTGCACAGCCGAAGGCCTACAGGTAAAGGACTCCGTCCCTCCCACCACTTTTTCACCATCAGTTCCCGCACATACAATCGGGTCGATTGTGACGCTGGGGCAAGAAGGCGAAGCATATGCGTGCGTTGATTCAGGCACACAGGTACTTGACGCGAAAACCGATAAACGCGGTGGCATCAGTTATGTATCCTATGCCTACCCTATCGGAGTTCCTTCCGCCTATGCAGTGCTGGTACGTGATGTCCCATCAGGAGTGTCGCGTGATTTCGGCACACGCGAAGAAGTATTCATAAGCGTAGCGTTACATCTAATAAAACAACTCAAAATGGATGCCCTACGCGATGCACGTACGCTGTTGCCATTTGCAACATCTCACGTAGGAGCAGACGTAGTCTTTTTATTGGATGGCGTCAGAAAAATGATCTATTCATCACCGAATGTCGGCACCATGATTCCACGTTCAAATGCAATCGATCCCGATACTTTTTTGTCGACGTACCGAACATACGATTATGGAGTGGCATGTGCACTTTCCGGAGCAGGCTGTTCGGCATTTGACTTAAAGATTTCTGGGAACGTGCTTTCACTGCGTATTCTTCCTTGCAGACCTGGCGCACTTATATTAATGGAAAACGTCACTGAGCTACGAGACTATGAGCGGGAATTACGCGTTAAGGAAGTCACTATCCGCGAAGTACATCATCGAGTAAAGAATAATCTGCAAACGATAGAATCTCTTCTACGCATGCAGATCAGACGCACAAGTAACAAGGAAGTAGAAGCGGCCTTTTCAGAGGCAATCACACGTATTAGTGCAATGGCAGTTGCCCATGACATGCTTTCGTATTCAAGCAATGAAAGCGTGCAGGCAGCCCCCTTAGCCCAGGCCATAGCCCAACAGGTTATGTACGGTATCGTCGGCTCGGATACTGCGTATCGAGTGATAGTGAACGGTGATGCAGGTCTGCTAGACGTACATGCAGTGAACAGTTTCGCTCTTGCAATTGCAGAAATTGTTCACAATGCTTTTGAGCATGGTTTTAAAACCCGCAATTCAGGATATGTCGAAATAACATTTACCCAGGTACAGGAAAACCTTTGCGTATCCATCGAAGATAACGGAGTAGGATTGCCAGATGGGTTTTCTCTGGAAACAGGAAAAAGCATGGGACTAATGCTGATGAGAACACTGGTGGAAGATGACTTGTCAGGCAAGATATGCTGTGGCGCGTCTGGGCATCTGGGAGGCGCAGCTTTCCATCTTCGTATACCTCTATCGGAAGGAACGATCTAGGCCATGGATGAATTAAGAATCATAGTTGCCGAAGACGAAGCAATTATTCGTGCAGATCTACGCGAAATACTGCAAGAACATGGTTGCAAGGTGGTTGGGGAAGCACATGACGGTATCGAAGCACTTGCGCTGACTCGAGCCCACAGACCCGATTGCGTGATGATGGATATACAGATGAACGGTCACGATGGGCTTGATGCCGCACGCGTTATTTGCGATGAAGGCATATCCGCCGTGGTGATAGTGAGCGCTTTTTCCCAAGAAGGACTCGTACATGCTGCAGCTGATGCGGGCGTGATGGCATATTTAAACAAACCGTTTTCCAATGCAGATATTATGTCAACACTTCATGTAGCTCTCTCCCGCTTCGAACAAACAAAGATTCTGGCAGGTCAAGTTGACGACTTGCAGGAAAGATTGGAAACCCGAAAACTAACCGAACGAGCCAAGGGAATTCTGATGCAGGGCGGTCTTGACGAACCAACAGCTTTCTCACGACTGCAGCGTATGGCAATGAACGAGCGCAGATCGCTCAAAGACGTGGCAGAAGCCGTCATAATGTCAGATAAAATGCAAAACTTATAACATCTGCTTATGACAGACATCACATACATCAAG
This sequence comes from Eggerthellaceae bacterium UBA5808, assembly GCA_002417975.1. GTDB lineage: Bacteria > Actinomycetota > Coriobacteriia > Coriobacteriales > Eggerthellaceae > UBA5808. The sequence continues at coordinate 12,306 of DIDE01000065.1, read as the reverse complement.
TAATTCAACCCGCATGCATGCCGACGTGGCAAGGAAATCTCCGCTCTGCACAAAAACGGGAACGCATCATGCATTCCCGTTTTGTCTATCTTATGTCTAGCATCTCGACGCTTCTTGCTCATTCAAGTGCAACACTTGCATGAGCTCTTTTACGCCTAGCTCGTCTATGCTTCGATTCCACTACGCTTCGTTCGTCGACGGAGCTTCGTCCCTCATGTGCGGGAACAACAGCACATCACGAATCGACGCAGAATCAGTCAGCAACATGACCAAACGATCGATGCCAATTCCGACGCCACCCGCTGGTGGCATGCCATATTCCAGTGCGCGAATATAGTCGGCATCGTACCCCATAGCTTCGTCGTCATAATCCTTTGCGGCAACCTCAGCATGGAAACGCTGCGATTGATCAACAGGGTCATTGAGCTCGTTAAACGCATTGGCATATTCATGTCCGCAAATATACAGCTCAAAGCGATCCGTTACATTTGGATCTTCTGGCTTCTTCTTGGCAAGCGGTGATACCTCAACCGGATGATCGGTCACAAACACTGGTTGAATAAGCTTGTCTTCGGCAACTTCCTCAAAGATCTCCGAGATAAGCTTGCCCTTGCCCCACTGCTCTTGGAAAGCAACGCCATGAGCATGTGCAATAGCACGCAATTCCTCGAGCGAGCGATCAAAACTTACGTCTTCGCCTGCACCCTCAGTGGCCAATTCGACCATCGTCTTGCGCGGCCACGATCCAGACAGATCAATCTCTTGCCCCTGATACGTAACCTTCAGCCCGCCACACGCATGAAGTGCCGCAGCCTGAATGACACCCTCAGTCAGCTGCATCATACCCTCAAGATCGCTGAATGCCTGATAGGCTTCCATCGTTGTGAATTCAGGATTATGGTACGGATCCATGCCTTCGTTGCGGAACACGCGACCAATTTCGAATACACGTTCGAATCCACCAACAAGCAGCCGTTTGAGGGGCAACTCTGTAGCAATGCGCAGATAAAAATCACGATCAAGTGCATTATGGTGCGTTACAAATGGCTTCGCGTTTGCGCCGCCCATAATCGCCTGTAACATAGGAGTTTCAACTTCGTAGAAGTCCTGTTGCTCCATGTAAGAACGTATGGCAGAGACGATCTTAAAGCGCTTAACGAAGGTTGCTCGAACGTCAGGGTTCATGACAAGGTCAACATAGCGCTGACGATAGCGAAGTTCCTTATCCGACAAGCCATGGAACTTCTCAGGAAGCGGACGAATCGATTTGCTTAAAAGCTCAAACGTCGTCACTGCAACAGAAAGTTGTCCACGACGCGTACGCATCATCGTTCCGCGTGCGCCAATCCAATCTCCAACATCAAGATCCTTCATCTGGGCAAAGGGATCTTCACCTAATGCGTTAATACGACAGAATAGCTGAAGATCAACGCCCGAGTCGCGGATAACGATAAAGATAATTTTACCCTGATCACGCTTAGCCATGATACGACCAGCAACAACAACCTCATCTTCAGTCGTTGCACCGTTCTCTAAATCGGCATAGAGATCATTCAGTTGAGCAGCATGATGAGTCCGTTGGAATGCATGACCATACGGCATACGACCAGCTTCAAGCAGCGCCTCCCGCTTGGCCAGGCGAATTTCGCGAGGATCATCTACTACTTCCTCGGCCGGAGTCTGTGCTTCCTTCTGCTCACTCATATGGTTAACCTTTCAACGCTGACGCCCATAAGGCAAATACAAAACTAGTGCTCAATCTTAGTAATCTTCATAGTAATCTTGCGCCCTGTAGGCCCAATAGCCTCTACTTTGTCGCCCTTTTTGCGACCAAGCAGTGCAGCTCCAACAGGAGATTCATTCGAAATCTTGCCCGAAGCGATATCGGATTCCGCAGCGCCAACAATCTTGAACACGCGCTCACGTCCGCCCATATCGACCGTAGCCGTTGTCCCGATCGAAACAGAATCGGATCCAACAGGAGTTTCGGCGATAGTCGCATCGCCCAAAATACTCGTGATTTCAGCAACGCGAGCTTCCATCAAACCCTGCTCGTTTTTAGCATCATCATATTCGGAATTCTCCGATATATCACCAAACTCACGGGCAACCTTAATGCGCTCGCCAATTTCAGAGCGTTTTTCCGTCTCAAGATAATGAAGTTCGTCTTCGAGCTTTTTCTTGCCTTCCAACGTCAAAATATAACCGTCAGCCATTAGTACACATCCTCCTACTATAGGAGACGCCTCTTCAGACGCCTCATCAGTCCCTGCAATCTCATGTATGTAATACTGTATCTCTCACACATTCAACATCACGAGATGCAGAATATAGCTCTATTCCATCCGACATCTAATGTGCAAAATCGTGTTTGGATATCCCCAATTATCATGTCCAAGCACCTGTGCGAAGCACAAGCATACAACGCCTATCATATAGGCAACGCGGTATGTGCAACCTCAGCACATACCGCGTTGCCTGATCCATTGCTATCTTATTTGGATTGTTTCTTTTCTTTTGCCTTGGTATCAGACGCAGCGTCTTCGCTCTTTGCGTCATCAGAAACCTTTTCTGCAGACTCGTCCGCAGAATCGTCGGCCTCCTCGATATCCTTATCTTTGCCCTTACCGCTCATACCTTCACGAAGGTTTTTGACCGTCTTGCCGAGAGCACTACCGAGCTTCGGCAGATTCTTGGGGCCAAAGATTAACAGAGCGACTGCCAAAATAATGAGCAGTTCTGGAACACCAATGCCACCGAATTTCATAATGCCTCCAAGCCTCAAACCGCCGCGATCTTCGATCCTTATGAGAGCTCGACGCTCAAAGACAGCTGAGCCGAAATTCCCTCAAAGACCGGCATCACGGTGGAAGGGAGCGTAAAGCATACGCCCCCGTCGTTTCGTGGTCGGGATGACAAGATTTGAACTTGCGGCCTCTGCGTCCCGAACGCAGCGCTCTACCAAGCTGAGCCACATCCCGAAAAACACTGCAATGCAGCGACGGTTATATTATCACAACACCCGAAAAAGGGAAGCTACACGAGCAGATAGAAGATATTTTCCGCATTTAGAGCGCAAAATCAGTCTTTAGAAGATCATTTTAGATGATTTTTTACATATAGAAATGTAAACAACGGGCCAAATAAAAACGAGCCGAGGATTTATTATCCCCGACTCGTCACCTATACCTACTATGCAATGAGCTTTATCGATCTCGCTGTCATCTCTATACGGATGAACAGCCTAGCACGCTACTGACAACTACTAATACTAATAACGGACGATGATCATACCAGACTGAACCGGCCCAATTTTAACCACTTCGTTATCGCATGGAGCATGGATCATTTGTCCATTGCCAATATAAATACCGCAATGTTCTGAGCTTGTACAAACATCGCCCGGCTGAGGATCGCTGACCTGCGGCCATCCCAAGAACGTATAAGTCGTACCCAAACGAGAATAGGATCCTGTCAGGCAATAGCTAACCAAGCCAGAACAGTCAAATGCATTTGGGCTACATGCACCCCATGAATAAGGGATGCCCAAGCAACTATACGCGCGGTCAACAACAGCGCTGTTGCCGCCATACGAGCCACTCCCTGATGAACTGCTACCACCATCATCGTAGGATGAACCACCAGTATCATTGTCGCTGCCATTATCATAAACAGCGCCGCCACCGTCATTGCCCGTATCAGTAGTCGCTGCCTGAGCTTGCGCTCCAGTCGTATTACCCGCCGCACTTGTGGCAGATGCAGCAACAACAGCTGCTGCTTGCGCTTGAGCAGCAGCTTCTTGCGCAGCACGACGTTGTGCAAGAAGCGATGAGGCCTCGGCACTTAAGCTGTCGTAAACACCTTGCATCTGCGTAACGGTTGAGGATGCCTGGTCTTTAATATCCTTGGCTTCCTGCGTTTTCTGTGCAGCAACCTGTGCCTGGGTGGCATACTGTTCGCGTGCCGCCTCCAACGCCTCACGAGACGTCTTGGTGTCACTAACCAGCTGTGCATCCTTTTCGTTCATCGAATTGAGAATACCCCAATTCGTAGTAAATTCTTCAAATGTTGAAGACCCCAGCAACACATCAATAAAGGTGTTGCTGCCCGTACGATACATTCCCTTCGCACGAGTGCCGAGCTGATCCTGATAATCGGAAATCTTCTGCGATTCCTCATCGATGCTCGTCTGAGCATCGTTCATTGCTGCTTCAGCTGATTCCTGGTCCATAAGTGCCTGACCATAATCATTTGACGCTTTATCAAGCGACTGTTGCATCGAAGTCAAATTTGCATAAGCAGCATCAGCCTCCGCCTGTTTGTCATCCGCTGTGTCAGCAAATGCTGATGCCGGATTCATAAACATGGCGCATCCGAGTGCTGCAGTGCCTCCGATAATGAAGTGTCGTCTGCTCAGTGTATTCATGGGTTGGTTCGTCATAGTTGTGCGTGCCCCCTGAATGGCTGTTCGCTCTTCTTTCGTAAACAGAATCCATGATACCAGAAGGAAGCAAATTCTTACAATCTCGCATCAGTGAGACACACTAAGGCTTCACACCATCGGTCGTCTTTTCTGCCCACATAAGGCATATTTTGCCGCTCTATTGTGTCCTTTTCCCTCTACTAATGTGTTTCAACATACACTCTATTGTGCTCTGCTTCACCCTACGACGTCCATACCGACGTCCAGACGAATGACCAGACGAGTACCGGCAATGCCCGGTCAGCATCCAAGTCTACGTCCAAACCGATATCCGAACCAATATTCAAGCCAATGCCCGGATCAATGGCCCAACAGATATCCGAGCCAATATCCCAGCGAATGCCCGAGCAAGTACCCTAGACAATGTCCCAACAGATATCAGAGCCAATGTCTAACTAGCATCCTAACCAATGCCCAATCAAAATACCCAAGCCAATGTCCCAGCAAGTGTTCATCCAGCATCCGATGCTATAAGAGAGTACATATGACATACTCTCGTTGCACACTAATGTATACATATGATGCAAATCCGTTTCGCTCACATAAGCATCCGATACTGTGTGCAAGTGCATACGATGCAAATGAGTTTCACACTCACATAATTTGATGTCAAAATCGCAAAAAAGTACCGATTCGCGTTGAATCGCTTAAAATCCTACTCCATTTTTTGCGTAATACCTGGTGAATAGCAGCGACTCTTGAGCTTCTCTTACTCATGACATCTTGTGACTGAATTTTTCAACACGAAGCGGTGAAAATCTGCTAAAAAGAGCTCGATGTAATGTAATTGACACAAAATAGCGCACCATTGGATGAAGCGCTGGCGAATAGATGCCGATTCGTGTTTTTTAACTTCAGACAATGCGCAACAGCCCCTCATAATGCCTGGTGAGAAGCGCGACTTATAGGATTCGAAATTTCTCCGATACCATGTGGGTGAAAAAATCTCGCGTTTCGGCCTCTATTCGCCATCGTGTCGCATATCCGTTACGCATCAGCTAAAGAGTGGAATTCCGTTCATCAGTGAAAGAACGGAATCATCAGCCAGAGCGCAAACAGTACAATGCACACACATGAAATAAAGCAGATAACGGATCCCAGGCGAGTAAATAAGTGCGCATTACCTTCGGCATCGACCACGCTGTTCGCCCATAATCGTAGACCATTAGCATAGAGGCAGCTGATCGTTCCAGCGACGCAGACTGCTGTTACGAGCACGGTGAAAAAATTGATAATCTCTTGCATCTGAATCCCTTTCTTTACGCTGCTGCTGGTGTGGTAGTTGCTGCTGGTGTATTGATTTTGACGTCCTTTTGGTCGTTGACGTTTGCTGCGTTGATTGGATTGCGATGCGATAGATGCACGATGATAAGGGCGATGGCAATTGCAATGCCAGCGACAGCGATAGTACCGCCGATCCCTGTTTTAGCAAGTGCACAGGCAGCTGCACCAACGAGTCCAGCTGCGGGGAATGTAACGAGCCAGGCGACAGCCATTCGTACTGCTACGCTCCAGTTAACTTTGGCACCTTTTTTTCCTAAGCCTGATCCAATGATTGATCCCGAACAGACCTGCGTTGTCGAAAGAGCAAAGCCAAGATGCGATGATACTAAAATGGTCGTTGCCGATGCAGCTTCGGCGGCAAATCCTTGGGGCGTGCTGATCTCGGTTAAGCCTTTGCCGAGCGTTCGAATAACGCGCCAGCCTCCAGTGTAGGTGCCAAGCGCGATTGCAAGTCCACATAAAGCGACGACCCAGAGGGCTGGACTGCTGCCAGAGGGCTGAACGCCTACGGCGACGAGTGTGAGGGTAATAAGTCCCATAGTCTTTTGAGCATCATTGGTGCCATGCGAAAGTGCAACTAGGCATGCCGTTACGGTTTGACCATGGCGGAATCCTGAATCAACGGTCTTTTCGTTGATTGACCTTACAATGCGCAAGATCAACTTGACCGAAAGAAAAGCAGCTAGACCTGCAACGATAGGAGAAATTAGCGCGGGAATAAGCACCTTAGTAATGACCATACCAAAGTTTACTCCTTCGACACCGGCTCCTACGATGACTGCTCCAACGAGTCCACCAAACATTGCATGCGATGAGCTAGAAGGTAGACCGACAAGCCAGGTGATTAAGTTCCAAACGATAGCGCCGACAAGACCAGCGAAGATAAATTCGGGGCCAATCGCCACTTGGGATTCGTTGATGATGCCTCCCGAAATGGTTTTTGCTACCTCGGTCGAAAGAAACGCACCGACGAGATTAAGTATTCCTGCTGCGATAACTGCCGTTTTGGGTTTAAGTGCGCCCGTTGCTATGGAGGTTGCCATGGCATTTGCGGTGTCGTGAAATCCATTGGTAAAGTCAAACGTTAGTGCTGTTACGATTACGAGTCCGACAACAACAAGCGTTGCAATGTCCATATACACTCTATTCCTCGACGGTTATTGGCGTGCATATCACTGTCTACGCTTACATTGAATCAACGTAGAAGTAGCGGTACGCATTGCGCATCTAATGGGTTACGAATGCAAAAGTTTCGATTGCCATGTTCTAGCAAAAGGTTCGATACCATGTCATAACAGCAGCCGTATTTTTTGCATATAACAATCCATTAATTGCATTGTAAGAATGGGATGTTTTGCTCATGTGATGCAAAGATCAAGGAATGGTAAAATCTCGCGTTATTGATTATTGTTACTTGCCTATGCTAAATAATCGAGCGCAGCGTATCAAGAAAACATTGTGCGGCGGGAGAGAATACCTGGTATTTTTTCCAGGCAACGGTGAGTCCTGCTCTAAGCGGCGGATCAAGGGGACGAAAACAGAGATTAGGATCGTCTGGGTCAATGAGTCCATCTATGCCGAGTGCGGATCCAATACCTTCTTCGACAGCAATCTTTGCATTAAAAATAAGGTTATAGGTGCCGATAATATGGCAAGAGTCCAGGGTTGTTCCAAGCCACCCCGCCATTTCGTTGCTGATTAATGTTTGTCGTGAATGAATGAACGGTATTTTTTGCAGATCATCGGGGGTAATTGATGTATGCGCTGCAAGTGGATTGTCGGCGCGCAAAATGAGTCCCCAATAGTGCTCGAGTGGAAGATGTACATAGTCGTATTTTTGTAGGTCAACTTGACCGACAAACAATCCAAAATCGAGTAGACCATCGTCGAGCCGTTCCGCTACATCTTCGCCGTTTCCGCTGAATAGATCGAATTGGACATTGGGATGTTCCTGTACTTCTTGTTTAAGGGCGCGTGTTAGATATTGAAATCCAGGCGTTTCGCCAGCTCCTATGCAGACTTTCCCGCTGATTTGACTATCTTCACCGCCAAGCGAATGCTGTGTGCGATCGGCAAGATCTATGATTTCTCGTGCACGTTTACGCAAAAAGAGACCTTCGTTTGTAAGTGTGATGTGACGACTCCCGCGCGTATACAGCTGCACGCCTAACTCTTTTTCGAGATCCATGAGCTGTTTGGAAAGTGTTGGCTGCGATACGTGAAGGATATGCGCGGCGGCTGTGATATTTCGTTCCTGTGCTACGGCAAGAAAATAACGTAATACACGGAGTTCCATGCGCAATGTCCTTTCCCAGGTTGTGCTTTTATATCTGCTTGTATGCCTGTTTCTACATGTGCTTCTACTCTACTATTCCTAATAGTTATCGCAATAGATAGATAATAAGTATTTGTTATCCGAATATATTCTTAATAGAATAGAGAAAACGCTTAAGGAGGCTATTATGCTTGGAACATTTACGTACTACAATCCGTGCAAGATGCATTTTGGCCCTGATTCTTTGGATTCGCTTACCGAAGAACTCGGCTGCTATGGCGACGCAATTCTTCTTACGTACGGTGGAGGGTCTATCAAAAAGAGCGGTCTTTATGATCAGGTGAAATCATATTTAGACAAAGCCGGCAAAACGGTATATGAAGTAGCGGGAGTCATGTCTAATCCAACGATTGAAAAGCTTATCGAAGGATGCAAAGTTGCACGTGATAATAATGTTGATCTGATCTTAGCTGTGGGTGGCGGATCGGTCATTGATTACGCAAAAGCAGTTTCGGTCTGCGCGTGGTGCGACGACGATCCGTGGGAAAAGTATTTTGCTCGTATGGAGGATCCTGATAATCGGATCATTCCTGTTGGCGACATTCTAACTATGTCGGGTACTGGATCCGAAATGAATGCTGGATCGGTAATAACGAATCACAAAGCTGGACTCAAAATTGGTCACGTCTTTGGTGGCGATGTTATTCCGAAGTTCGCAATCGTCGATCCAACACTTACCTTTACGGTACCTGACTATCAGATGAAGGCGGGTGTCTTCGACGCATTCAACCATATTCAGGAACAATACTTTAGTGGCACCGACGATAATGTCAGCGATTATGTTAGCGAAGCTCTTATGAAATCGCTCGTGCGTAACAGTCGTATAGCGGTCAACAATCCAACAAACTATGAGGCACGATCGAATATCAGTTGGATCTGCACCTGGGCTCTTAATACCTTTATTGCATGTGGTAAGTCGACCGATTGGGAAGTTCATATGATCGGTCAATCGATTGGCGCTTTAACAAATGCGGCGCATGGTATGACATTGTCTGCGGTTGCTCTGCCGTACTATCGCTTGATTATGCCGTACGGTCTTCCTAAATTTAAGCGTTTTGCTACCGAGGTATGGGGCATTGATGCAACAGGAAAGACTGACGCTGTTGTTGCTAAAGAAGGCTTGGACGCCATGGCACAGTGGATGCAAGAAATAGGCGTGGTTATGCATGCATCAGAGCTTGGGCTTACGAGCGATATGATCGATGCTGCAGTTAAAGGTGCATTCATACTCGATGGTGGGTACAAAAAGCTTACGCCTGATGAAATTCGTCAAATTATTGTCGAGAGTAAATAGCACGCAGAACGCAGAACGCAGAACGCTATGCCGCTTGATGCTGTCGTAGTAATTTGGCTACAAACGTAGCGGCATAGTTAAAAAGAGAAGAGGCATATATGACACGAATTGAGCAAATGGAGCAGACTAAGCAAACGCTAGGATTGCAGGATGATGCACTAGCGCAGTCATTCCCGGAGTTTGCTGCAGTCAAAGATCGTTTTATGTATGGCGAAGCGTGGCACGAGGGTGTACTTGATGAAACGACACGTTTTCTGGTGTCTATTGCTTGTCTAGCAACGGTTGATCGTGATAGCTTGCCTCATATGGTGCATGCTGCTCTTGTTCGTAATGTATCGCCTGTAGCAATACAAGAGGTATTTCATCAGATTGCACCTTATATTGGCTTGCCAAAAGCAGAACGTGGACTCGCCATCTTAAACAGCGTATATAAGGATGAGGGAATCAAGCTTCCACTTAAAGCGCAGGCGACAGTCAATGAAGATAATCGTCTAGCGCGTGGTATTGAAGTGCAAAAATCAATCTTTGGTCCCGCCATCGACACAATGCGGGCGTCTGCACCATCTGATCGCATGTTTGTCCAGGATACTCTTTCGGCATACTGTTTTGGTGACACATATACGCGTAACGGCCTTGACCTTAAAACACGTGAACTACTTACGTTTGTAAGTATTATTTCTCTTGGTGGATGCGACAAACAAGCAACGGCTCATGCTGCGGGAAATATATCCGTTGGCAATACGATTGACGTGCTTGTTTCTGCAGTTAAACAGTGCATTTCTTATATCGGATTTCCGCGGAGTCTGAATGCGCTTGCGGCTATCGATGCTGCTGCACCAAACGACAAATAAATCAGAATGAAAGAAGATCGCTATGAAACTTAATGATAAAGCTGCGTTTGATCAGGCAAATATGTTTGGAACAGGTAATCCAAACGATGCCTATGCTCAGTATTTTACGGGCTCAAGCTATCTTAATCCGCTTGTCGATCCAAAGCCTGATGTTCCCTTCGCTGCAAATGTGACGTTTGAGCCAGGTTGTCGTAATCATTGGCACATTCATCATGCGTCGCAAGGTGGCGGACAGATTTTGGTTTGTACTGCTGGTGAAGGCTGGTATCAGGCGGATGGTGAGGATGCTGTCAGCTTACATGAGGGTAGCTACGTTTTTATCCCTGCAGGAGTAAAACATTGGCATGGTGCTAAAAAGGATTCCTGGTTTAGCCATATTTCTATCGAAGTGCCAGGCGAAGATACGAGCAATGAATGGCTTGAAGAAGTTACTGACGAGCAGTACGCACAACTTGCTTAGTCCATGCTTCATCATATTGTTGTCTCAAAGGAGCATCTGAATGGAATATCGCAAGCTTCCTCACGGTGATGAATATATCAGCATCATTGGTGTTGGTATGGGATCTATCCATGTATCGAGTGAAGCCGATATCGAACGCACTATTTGTTACGCTATGGATCGTGGTATTAACTACTTTGATTTTGTCCCTTCGCAGGCAAAGCCTTTTTCGGCCTACGCAAAAGCGTTTGCAGGAAGGCGCGAGCAGGTGTACCTTCAGGTGCATCTGGGCGCTGATTATTCAAGCGGATCGTATGCATGGACGCGCGATCTGTCAGTTATCAAACGGGAATTTGAGGCGCGTCTTAGTATTCTTTCTACCGACTATGCCGATTTTGGATTCATCCATTGCATGGATGAACAGGACGATTTTGATAGTTCAATGAATAATGGGCTATGGGAATATGCGCTTAAGCTCAAGCAACAGGGGCGCATTCGTCACTTAGGATTTTCATCCCATAATCCTGCAATTGCTCAAAAGTTTATCGATACGGGCGAAATTGATATGTGCATGCTTGCTGTCAATCCGCTTTTTGATTACTCGCAAGGATCGTATGGCATAGGGACCAATAAGGAGCGTATGGATCTCTATCGTACATGTGAGCGTTTAGGCGTGGGTATTTCGGTCATGAAGCCCTTTGCTGGAGGCCAGCTGCTTGATGCGCAAAGATCTCCCTTTCATACTGCCCTTACCGAAGTGCAGTGCATGGCATATGCACTTGACCGACCCGGCGTTTGCACGGTGCTGCCAGGAGTGCGGGGCATTAACGATCTAAAGGTGTGCTTGAACTATGTGGATGCGACCAATGAGGAACGAGACTATTCGTCAATTGGATCGTTTATGCCAGCTGATGCTGTAGGCAACTGCACGTATTGCAATCACTGCCAGCCATGTCCTGCTGGGCTGGATGTGGGTATGATCAATAAGTACTACGATCTGGCACGTTCGGGTGATGCTTTGGCTGCGAATCACTACGATAAGCTTGCCAAACATGCATCCGATTGTATCCAATGCGGTCATTGCGATAAACGCTGTCCTTTTTCGGTTGAACAAAGCACTCGTATGCAAGAAATTGCTCGTTATTTTGCTCAATGAATTCCTTTTATAGCGTTTGAATAACCCTTTTTATCCCTTGTTTTTATCGGCCGTTGTCTTTCGTCTCTTTTTGTATGCAGCTACAAAAAAGGATATTGAAACCAACCTATTAGGTGATTGAATCAGTACAAGAAGCGTAGACAATGGGGGAATAGTACTACAAGGGTAGTGATGCTGCGCAATGCGGCATTACAAAAGGGGAGGGATTCATATGAGTCATTTATCACGTCGGCAATTTATCGCTGCGGGCGGTGCGGCAGCATTGGGTGGTGCGCTTGCTTTAACGGGGTGCTCGCCTAAATCTTCAGGTTCGTCGAAATCGTCCTCGGGATCATCGGGCGAAAATGCTGCTATCGGAACGGGCATGGGCAAGCATGGCAATTTTGATGTTGCAGTGCTGATGAAAGACGGATCAATCGATCGCATTGAAGTTATTGGATCTCGTGAAACGCCAGGTATGGGCG
>DIDE01000091.1 GCA_002417975.1 Eggerthellaceae bacterium UBA5808 | reverse complement strand
CAGCTCTCGAGGCAACATTACGGCTCTACTTAGACCCGCGCGTATCATCAACATCCGTTCCAACGCTGCGTATGCTTGACGAAGATCCTACGCTTGTTCATGATCGAGCCGATGCACTTGATAAACGGTTAGGCGAGCTCGTCCCCAAAGGATGCATTCACACTGATATCGTTCCCGAAATTTCACGCGCAGGAGGAGGATCACTTCCCATGTGCGATATTCCTACGTTTGCGCTGTCGATTGATTTTGATCATGGCGACGCTCAATCGTGCGAGCATTACCTTACAGCAGATAACCTCGTTCCTATCGTCGTACGTATTAAGCATGAAAAAGTCCTCTGCGATATGCGCACCGTGCTCAACGATGAAGAAATCGACATGATTGCACGAGGGTTTGCTGCCTATTTTGATTCAATTGGATATCAGACATGCACCGATAGATCTGCACATGCTTCGCGAAACACAGCACAAGCGAGCACAATGAAACATCATACCGTCCAAGGAGCGCACCATGGAAACTGAGCACGCAAATCTTATCCTGGGCACGGCTGGTCATATCGATCATGGTAAGTCGACACTTATTAAAGCACTCACAGGAACTGACCCGGACCGTCTTGCCGAAGAAAAGGAACGCGGCATTACTATCGAACTCGGTTTTGCTCAGATGGATTTGCCTGATGGGCGAACCATTGGTGTTGTCGATGTGCCTGGCCATGAGCACTTCGTTAGACAGATGATCTCAGGCTCAACAGGCATCGACATTGCGCTACTCGTTATCGCTGCCGATGACGGAATCATGCCTCAGACAATCGAGCACACCGTCATCTTGAAAACACTAGGTGTAACTTCCTGTGTGGTTGCGCTCACAAAGGCCGACCTCGTCGACGACGAATGGCTCGACTATATGAAACACGAAGTCCGCACGTTCATGGATGAGCACGGATATCCCAACGCCCCGATTATTGCCACATCAGGCGCAACGGGACAAGGACTTGACGAGCTCCGTCAAGCAATCGCACAACTCTGCGACAAAACTCATCCTCAAGAGCACGAAGGGATCACGCGCTTACCTATCGACCGCGTTTTCACGATCAAAGGCGCTGGAACCGTTGTTACAGGAACACTCTGGAGCGGGTCGCTGCACACCGATGATCAAGTCGAAATTCTTCCGCACTCTACATTAAGTCGCATCCGATCAATCCAGATCAATCACGCATCAGTAGATAAAGCCGTTGCGGGCAATCGCGTTGCTCTTAATCTCGTTGGTGTTAAGACAAACGAGATACACCCAGGTGATTGCATCGCACTCCCTCACACTATCGAGGTCAGTACGCGATTTGACGCAGAACTCACCTATTGCGACACCGCGCAATCAGGGAAACCCCTAGAAAGCGGCGAGCGTTTACATGTTGCTCATGGCACACGTGAAGTTTTAGGACGCGTGCTCCTTTTTGATGGACAACAAGAAATGAAACCAGGGGAAACAGCCCTTGCTCAAATACGACTCGAAGAGCCATTGCCTGTTTCGTACCGAGATCGCTTTATCATACGTACGTTTTCGCCTATGCATGTTGCTGGTGGCGGAAAAGTTTTACTCGCTCATCCACGCAGGCGGTCAACGCTTACCCAAAATGAGCAAAAGCTGCTCAATGCACTTCGCGAGCACGATATGCAAACAGCAGTCGAAGCAGCGCTCGCCTTGCATGACCTTCCGGTATGCGCACATGAGTTATCACACATTATTCCCTTATCAGACCAAGCGCTCACCAAGTATCTTGAAGATGCAGTAGATCATAAGCATGCATATGCGCTTCGCGGTGAGCAAACGTTTTACACCACACAACGCGTACTACAGCAGCAAATTGGCCTTATTGAACGAACATTGATAGCGTTTCACGCTAATCATCCTGAAGATACAGGCATCGCCCAAGAAGCACTACGCCAACGCTGTGCAGCGCGTGCATCAGCAGCTTGCTTTGATGCACTTGTGTGTGAAGCAGTCGCACGAGGTGTAGCCGTCGTTGACAACGGAACAGTTGGACATCCGCAATCGCAAAGTGGCGCCAAAAAAGCTGTCGAGGAAGCGGCAGACACCATTGCACCACTACTTGACCAAGGAGCCATGGCACCGCCGTCTGTTACCAAACTTGCAGAAATGGCTCAAATGAATGTTGCTCTCGTTCGCAAAGCACTTGCCCAACTTGAATTAGATAATCGTGCAGACCGCATCACGAGCGAACTCTTCTTTTCACACAATGTTATCGAGCAATGCAAACAAACATTACAGGCTCACTTTGCCGCTGGTGGAGATGGGAGCGTGGCGTCGCTCAAAAACGCTATGGGGACAAGCCGCAAATATGCTGTCCCCGTGTTGGAATACCTCGATGCACAAGGCTTTACCTCAAGAAAAGACGATTCACGCGTTTTGAAATGACAACGCGCGGTATACTACTAGATCGTAGGGGAGACGGGTGGAATCCTGGTGGATCCCACGGCCCTCAAAGCCGTTGCGAGGCGCGCAGAACGTCTTGGGTGTGTTCGATTCGCACACGTCTCCGCCATACGATAGATCTATTACTTAAATCTACTACTCGCCATCGTAGCGAGAAAGAAACGCCTTGGTGCGCTCGTGCTGAGGATGCTCAATGAGATCATGAGCAGGTCCTTCTTCGACGATAACACCGCCATCCATAAATATAATTCTATCTGCAACATCGCGGGCAAATGCCATCTCATGGGTCACGATAACCATTGTCATATGGTCTTCGGCAAGAGAGCGTATAACTTTGAGCACTTCCTGCGTAAGTTCCGGATCAAGTGCACTCGTCGGCTCATCAAAAAAGAGCATCTTTGGATTCATACAAAGGGCACGAGCAATAGCAACACGTTGCTGCTGTCCACCCGACAATTCACAAGGAACCATCGTTTCCTTGCCTTCAAGCCCCATCCGAGCGATAAGTCGCTTTGCCTGTTTTTTAACTTCATCAGCATTGCGCTTTTGCACTTTAATCGGCGCATCGGTGATATTGCGCATAACGGAATAGTGCGGGAACAAATTAAAGTTCTGAAAAACTAGTCCAAATCGAGAACGAGCTTCGCTCAAGGTCTGGCGCGATCCGTAAACAGCATGCTGCTGCTCGTTATTATGAGCAACAACGAGATCGCCATAAGCCAATGATCCCGATTCAAATGTTTCAAGCAACGTCGCACAACGTAGTAAAGTTGACTTGCCACCACCAGAAGGACCGATAATCGCAACGACTTCGCCTTCATCCACGCTCAAGCTTATATCTTTGAGCACAGGTGTTGCATCAAATGATTTCTTGATATGTTCTAACGATACGATACTCATAGCCAGATCCTAATCGTGATAATAGTTCATCTTTTTCTCGATATGATTCATAACAAAAGCCACAAGCAAATTGAAAACATAGTACATAACGCCCGCAGCGATGAACGCAGCCATCGTTCTTTGACTTGCCACAATCGATTTTGCAACGGTAAACATCTCGACAAATCCGATTGCAAATGCAAGTGACGTATCTTTAACAAGCGTGATGATTTCGTTCGTCATTGGCGGCAAAATGCGCTTTACCACCTGAGGGAGGATAATCCTTACAAACGTCTGAGCACGCGAGTATCCAAGTACTTGTGCCGCTTCATACTGTCCTCGCGGAATACTCTGGATACCGCTACGATATATCTCAGCAAAATAAGCAGCATAGTTAAGAATAAATGCGACAATCGTCGCCGTAAATCGTGAGTTCTCTGTAAGCTGCTGCCCAAACACATAATACGGTGCAAAGTAGATTACGAACAATTGCAGCATCAGTGGCGTACCACGCATGATTGATATATACAGCTGCGTGATTAGGGAAATCGGACGAATCTTTACTCCCCGCAGATGAAAACCTTTGGTGTTCATACGAAGGAAGGCAATGAGCAGTCCCAAAGGAAGCGCTCCAAGCAACGTTAAAAAGAATATCTGCAGCGTTGCAACAAATCCGTTGCCCAGCATTCCCATCATTGTCGATACATCCATGCCCATACTCCACTCAAACTTTTTTGCCTACCGTATCGCTTACTATCTGTAAACGGCAAAACCCGACCGTCGATTTCTCGTCGGCCGGGCTCCCTACCCCACATCCAGTGGAGCAGTTTATTACACTATTTTGCTGGGAGAATCCAATCATCATAACTGATTCCCTGATCAGCATACTTTTTGCAAATTGAAGCGACGGTTCCATCGGAGTCCATGTCCTGTAACGTCGATTCAATCGTTTCGGTTAAGGATGTGTTGCCCAGCAAACATCCCACACCATAATGCTCCGAAGAAAGCGGCTCATCAAGAATCATATAGGTATCATCCTGGCCAGCGGTCTCATATTTTGCTACAGGTCGATCAATCGCTACGGCATCCACTGCGCCACTCTGCAATTCCATAAACGCCGTATTATACTCTGGCGTCGATTTAAGATCCTTAAACGTCGAAGCAAGCTCAGCCTGATCACCCTGGAGTAAATGGAGCGCTGCACTGTCAGCTTGCGCCAGCACAGTCTTACCAGCAAGATCACTTAGCGAAGTAATCCCAGAATCTTTGCGCACGACAACCACCTGACTGTTGTCCATGTACGGATCCGTCCATTGATAGCCGTCTTCGCGTCCTTCTATAGTGAAACCATTCCAGATACAATCAATCGATCCACTGGAGAGCTCAAGATCTTTAGCATCCCAATTGATTGGTTTATATTCGATCGTCCAACCATTACGCTGCGCAACTTCGGATGCAAGGTCCAGATCAAATCCAGTGAACTGACCATCATCACCAACGTATCCATAAGGAGGAAAATCCTCATCAAAACCGACAACAAGCTTCGTCCGATCGGTCGTCGATGAGCTCGACGAACTGGATGCGTTCGACGCACAACCACTCAATGCCCCTATACACAGACAAAGTGCGCAGGCGATCACAATCGTCCGCATAATCTTCTTATTCATTCGGATACGTCCCTTCTTTCGTCCGATTCAATTTCATTACACAGGTATTAGCCTGGTCAATGAAGGAAATCTACAACATTAGACTCCCTGGTCCCGCGTGTATCTACCTATTTTCACCGCGGTATACTCTATAACTACAGCGTGCTAAAGTATTTATATTATACCGCACAGACCTTCCAACCCTGATTCAACGCAGCAGCCTCTACGAGAAACACACCACCACATAAGGGGAACGGCCCCAGGCGCCACAATACCCGTGATATCCTCCGCACCTATCAAGCAAGAAACGACGACGGCACACTATGATTCGTCTCAGTATCTATTGCAATTATGCGCGGCTCAAAGTCCATCAGCTCAGACGTTTGGATCTCCTTTGAAACCGTAAGACATCTTTTAAAGCATGCGTCTGAGCATAGATCGCACTGGACACAATCAGAACAGGTAAATTCAAGCATAAGTCCCTTTGAAGTTGGACTCTTTACCTTTTTAAGCGCTCCTGTTGGACAGAACACTGCACACATGCCACACGCATTACACGTATTTGCATCAATTTCGACACGACCCCAAAGACGCGTCGAAATCGTATCTTTTTCAGGAGACCCCATACGATCAAGTGCATCAAGCACCTTATGATGACGCGTAGGCTCAAACTGAGGGAGCTTTCCGCCCGAAACTTTAAGTCGATCTTTAAGCGACTTTTTTTCCTGTTCCAGGCGCAATTGCTTAGCCGCCGTTTTAAGAGCAGCATCTTTCGCGCTATCTTTTGCATCCGTAAACGCTCGGCGTCGGCGACGGTCAAACGCTCTATGACGCTCATCAGGCAATACCGCATCAGGAAATGCACTCGTACGCTGGATGTGCACATTTGATCCCCATGCATCCAAAAGTTCATTGCATGACGCAACCATTGATGATGTTGTCAGGTCAGTTAGCCGATAACGGCACGTCGAGCAATCCCCATCCACCAAGGTAATATCAGCTTGGTCATGCGCCGCAATGTCAACAAGAAGACTCTCTTCAATGCGACCTAGGCAGGGAACTTCGGCAAACCGATCTGGGTCAGCAATATGACGCGCAGCCATACGTGCGCAAGCAATGACCGTAGTATGAGCAGACGTCGTAGCCGCAACAATGTCTTCGGCGAGTTCCTGATCATCAGGATGAAGCGGCATCAGCGCGCCAACGGGACATACAGTTGTGCATGCCCCACAGAGCGAACATGTGTGATGATCAATCTTTACCTCATTATGGTCAACAACAAGCACTTCGGGAACTGGACAAGCATCAACGCAACGAGTACATCTTGCATTGCGATTGCGTACTTTAACGCATTTATCGCTCAAGATAGCAATAGGTTGCCCTTCAAAGGCCTCAGTAAGTTCAAGAATGTCATTAATTGTTGGCACGTTCACCATCTCCACTGGGCTCCGATGAAACAAGGCTGTACTCTCTGTCCTTAAGTTCATCGGGTGTATTTACGTTAATGAAGCACTTCCCCATCGGCTCAACACGCAAAATATCTTCCTGATCAAGACAGCGAACCTTAAGTCCCTTATAAAACGAATTCGCACGTGTATCTCCCCGCTTGAGCGCCGCTTCAATTGCAGGCAGACAGGTCGAACGGCGATACAGTGCATGAAACGGCTCGTATCCATAGGTTGTCCGAGGGACCACGATGTCTGCATCGGAGTGCATCATCTGTTTGATCTCCTCACCATAGAGATTGGGCGAGGCATAAATCATATCGCATGCAGTGATTGCCACATATTCGGTACGGGCTGACTTCATCGCCGTGTAAAATCCAGGAAGTGCTCCTCGATAGTCCAGTAAATCTCGGACAAGACGGATTGATGAATCAGGAAATTGCTGAGCAATAAACCCCAGTTCACCAGGTTCATTCGTTGTCACAATCATCTCATCAGCAATACCCGACAACCGCTCGATAAGACGATTAATTAATGGTTTACCCGCAAAAGGAACCGTCGCTTTTGACCGACCCATGCGCCGGCTTTCGCCGCCTGCCTGAATCGCAACGGTAATGCGTGGAGCGCAAAATCTATGCCTAAGAAAATCGACAATTGCGTCAATGTCATTCAAATCAAACGCAGGGATGTGATAGCGCTGCGCAGCATCACGCGCAAGCGGAATATCGGTAACGACTGCAATTGTTGTACCCGTAGGCATCTTATGAGCAATGTCGTCAACTTCGCGTGGCTGCAACTCGCGTATCGAGCCATCCTTTTTTGGTGCGCCTGTGCGACGCGCTTCTTGAACAAAGTCGGTGCCGAGCGGCGTATCGCTACGCGATGCCTGATCAAACACGCGTGCAACGGTTACATCCGCCGGATTATCCGCACGCATAATCTCGATAGTTGGCAGTCCGCTCAAACGATATCCCTCGACAATAACAATGTCGTGACCGGGCATGTGCTTGACAATATCGCTGCATTCAATGTTGGATGGACAATCCCGCACCATTGCAATTTGGCCAGGCGCAGCAATGACCGTCTCGGTTGCGCCGGCAGCTCGATGCCGATAAGAATCTTTGCCAGGAACATCGATTTGAAATCCCACATGACTATGGTGCTTAACACTGCCCACATCGTAACCACGCGCAGTTAACTCAGCAATTAATTGTACGATCAGCGTGGTCTTTCCCGAATTATGCCGTCCGACAATAGAAACAGCCGGACTTGGTGTGTCTACCGCCATCGTCACTTCCTCTTCCCTCGCATCAGCAGCTGCCTTAGACATGGCAAACATAAGATTACGCAGCAATCATATCAACAACCCTTAAAGCACACATGCAAACGCTGATGCCTTTGTATCTCAATTATCTAGCACATACATACTTTGTAGTGTACCCGAAACTATCCTTTGATAACACAATGATACGCGAGTTAGTACTATTCCCTAGTCCATCGGTGTCTTATAAGTCGAGTGCCCTGCTCTATCAAACCCTCTGTCACACTATGCACAATTGGTCAGCGCAGCCATAATGCACTATATGTTATTACGCCACCCGCTACTATCGTGTCACTTCACTCATTTGGTACCGCCCTATAAGGGGATACCATGGAATTACCCTTACCTTACAACAAGGTAGGAGAATCCTTTACTACACTAAAGCTGTACAAAACGGAAGGATTCTTGTGAAAGACACGCTCGATGATGATAGAGCTACCTCCTTATCATCTGACACTAACAACCACATCAATGGTCAACTAACATCAAGCACAGAAAATCACGTCGTATCAGCTGCAGAAGAACATGCCCGTATCGTTAATGGTCCTCACCATATGAAAATCCATTGGCATGAAATCGCTTGCAACGATGACTGCCTCGCAATTGACGCAACACTTGCTGACAAAACAAGCTTAATATCACGAACAGGTCTTCTCATGCTTTCTGCCGGCACCGGCAGCTGGCGCGTGCGCGACATTATGAATCAAATGGCACGTATGCTCGAAGTCACCTGCAATGCTGATGTAAGCCTTGTTACGCTCGAATGTATGTGTGCTGATGGCGACGATAGCTATACTGAGGTGCTATCCCTCCCGGCAACAGGTGTGAACACTGAACGCATTCAGCTTCTTGAAACATTTTTGAGCACGGTTAAAGCAAAACGGGGCAAGCTCACCGTTCATCAAATTCACCGTATGCTGGACAAAATAGAGCAAAAGCCCAAATCATATTCATCTGTAAAAGAAGGACTCGCTGCAGCAATTGCATGCGCATCCTTTATTTTTCTACTTGGTGCAGGCCCCATCGAAATGATATGCGCTTTCATTGGCGCTGGCCTCGGCAACTTTGTTCGAAGCATTCTTATCAAGAAACGGTTTGCCCAACTCGCCTGCATTGGTTCAGGCGTTGGTGTCGCATGTCTGAGCTATCTTGCCGCTTTAAATATCCTCGCCCTCTTTATGCCCACCGCGCTTGATCACGAAGCAGGATATATTGGGGCAATGCTCTTTATTATTCCTGGGTTCCCGCTTATCACAAGTGGGCTTGACCTCATTAAGATGGATCTTCGCTCGGGTGTCGAACGTTTCGTCTATGCTCTCACTGTCATACTTGTTGCTACTATGGTTGGTTGGGT
>DIDE01000119.1:9265-14007 GCA_002417975.1 Eggerthellaceae bacterium UBA5808 | reverse complement strand
GTAATAGGACCCATCGCAATTAGTGTCGACGAATTTTGAACAATGACGCCACCATCTTTAAGACCAATGAATGCAATAAATAAACCAATACCTATGCCAATTGCCTGACGTAAACTCGCTGGAATAGCATTCATAATTGCTTCGCGCAACCCGCAAATCACGAGAAGTAAGATGACAACACCTTCGATAAAGATACAAGCCATACCAACGCGCCAATCAACGCCTTGGCCTAGACAAAGGCTAAATGCAACAACTGCATTCAAACCCATGCCTGAAGCAAGCGCAATGGGGCGATTAGCAATGAGACCCATAGCAATCGTAGTAATCGCAGCACCAAAGCAGGTCGCTGTCAAAGCAGCATTAAAGGGAATACCCGCCGCAGAAAGAATGGAAGGATTAACGGCAATAATATACGCCATCGTTAAAAAGGTAGTAAGTCCACCCATCACTTCCGTGCCGAGAGACGACCCTCGCTCGGATATTTTGAAAAAATGATCCATTGGACAATGTCCTCCTTGTTTGGATCCCATCAGAAACTCATTAATTATACTCAATGTAACGGCTTGGCAACGTCTGTATATGTATAAAATAGATTGAAACCGTCAACAAATGCCCTAACGGACTTGTTGCGTGTTCACTTTCCTAGTTATATTTCCCATCGAGGCATTATGATCCTTCAGTCCTTTCGAAACATAAAAGCATATAAGGTATGAAGGTTTTTTAGACTTATCTTCATTAACGAATCTTATAGTCGGAATAGTTATCATCGGACTTCTTTTTTCAGTTAAAAAGATTATATTTTATTGAACGTCTGTATACTTTGCACTTTATATAGACCCTCGACTACGTTCCTATTCCACGCTGAGAGGAGAACAATGATTACCATCGAAATAAGGCAATTAGAGTATCTAACACGAGCAGCACATTACGGCAGTTTTTCACGTGCAGCAGAATCTCTCTTCGTATCGCAACAGGCTCTTTCAAAAAGTATCCGTTCACTTGAACGTTCTATAGATATACCTTTATTCGTTCGAACGCATAAGGGCGTATGTCTCACTCAATTTGGCGAAAGTTTTATCGACAAGGCGTCAATTGCCCTCCATGACATCGAAGCACTTAAAAAACTCAGTATCGAATATCACCAGGGTGTACGCGGAATTCTTTCATTGGGCGTACACACACTCTGTTTCAAGAAAAACGGCGGGAGTATCCGCACTGATCATTTACTCAAATTTCAGGACAAACACCAAGACACGCAATGCACTTTTATAGAAGCTGGCGACGGCGAACTAGCGGATGCAGTGCTCAATGGATCTCTTGATTTTGCAATTAGCATGGCACCAGAAAATGGTGTAACCAATAAAGTGATTGATACTGTACAAATTGCTGTGCTTGTTTCGCAAAATAGCCCCATCAGCCCGGATCAAAACGTTATATCCCTCCAGGAACTTGCACAGGGACGTCTTGCAATGATGTATGGAGAACATGCATTTGATAGGCTGCTCGACCACGCTTTTACCGATAACGGACTTAGAACGCCCCATCTGCCTCTGCGACCTCAGACAAACAGCACCATGATCGAACTCGCTCATAAGCACCATATATATGTATTGCAGCCACTCGCGCAAGCTCGTAAGGTCATTAAAGACACTCCCATGCGTGCATTGCCAATTATCGACAGCAAAGGTCGTCCCCTTGTCATACCCCTATCGATCTATTGGAGAGAAGGACGAATGCTCAGCAACGCAGAGAGCGATCTTGTCGATTATTTTTACGACATATACAATGTACAAAAAGATCCGCTGTCTCATCATATCAAAGCAGCGGGATAGATAAGCACAAAGCGAACCGTACGTACTTAAGATACGGAAATAGGCGTACGAGGCAATCCAGCCTGAACATGAGCATGATGTCCATTGTGAGCAAGCATCGACTCAAGAACACGAACAGGCATACCAAACGTATTGTTATGCTCGGATATATGAAGCGCAACAATCTGCTCAAGTGAATCGTTAAGCAAACGAGATACTTCGGTAGCACATTCATCATTAGAAAGATGTCCGTAATCACTGCGAATCCTTCGCTTAAGCGAAGCAGGGTACTCTCCCGTTGCAAGCATAGTTACATCATGATTGGACTCAATGCCTAAAATTCGTGACCCTTTAAGTGCCTCATGAGCCGCATCAGGCACAATCCCCGTATCAGTCATAAAACCAAGAACATCATTTTGAGCGCAAGAGTCCGATGCGTTCGGGGCCTCAATGCGAAAACCAAATGATTCCGCCGCATCATGCGACGTATGAAAGGGCATAACTTGCATCCCAGCCAATGAAAGCGAAGAACCCGCGCTCATCGGGTGTACATCGCATATACGCTCAAGCTCCTGAACGCGCGGGCTTGCATCACGAACTGTATCGCTTACATACACGGCAGGATGACAACCCTGCTTAGCAAGCCCCCGAGCAAGTACACCAAGCCCCTTCGTGTGATCGCTATGATCATGCGTTATTAAAATCGCCTGAATAGCGCAAGGATCGATGTGGAGATCTGCACAACGACGTAAATATTCGCGTTTACATATGCCACAATCAATGGCAAGCAAATGGCCTTGATAGTCAACAAGAGCTGCATTTCCGCAACTACCACTCGAAAGTACATGAAGCGAAAGCGTACAAGATGCCATTCTATTGTCCACATCCATTTGCAACAAGCGATTGTATGATGCCATCAATAATGGTTGTAAATGAATCCAAACAAGATTCGGCTGTTTCCATGACTTCCGCAGAATTAGGATCAGCACCTGCCACTCCACAAGCCATGTTCGATATAAGAGACATACCGAATACCCGCATGCCCATATGGCGAGCAGCAATAACTTCTTCGACCACACTCATGGCTACCGTATCGGCGCCCCACGCCGAAAACATACGGATCTCTGCTGCTGTCTCAAAACTTGGTCCACCGAGTCCAAGATACACTCCAGTCCGAAGCGTAATAGCATGGCGTTGCGCCACTTGCTGAGCCACAGATAGTAGCTCAGCATCATAAGCATGTGCCATCGGAACAAATCGTTCTCTGATTTGAGCTGGCTCGCTACCAACAAGCGGATTTCTGCCTGTAAAGTTAATATGATCGGTTATTGCGCAAAAATCGCCAACATGAAACGATGGATTAATAGCACCCGCTGCATTCGTCGTCAACAAAACATCGATTCCCATTTGTGCCATACACCAAACAGGAAAAGCAACATCTTGCGATGTAATACCCTCATATCCATGAAGACGACCCTGCATGCATAAAACCCAGGTAGAAGTTAAAGGAATACGACCCAGAACAAATTGCCCTTTGTGACCTGCAGCAGTCGAGACATGCATATGAGGAACATCACGATAAGAAAGGACATTCGCATCAACAAGATGCTCAGCATAAGGGTTTAGACCGCTCCCAAGTACGATGCCACACACAGGATGATGCGCTCCAATAAAATGAGCAAGTACCGCATGAGCATCACGAAGATCTGCTCTCAGATGTTCCTCTACCATCGTTACCCCTCCTTATACACTTCCATATTGCCTATCAAGACATTGCACGAACAGCGCCCAATCATATTCTCACAACTTATCAGTGTACAGACAACCGCAAGCAACACAATCTACAGGCGACTACTATGCTCGATGCGCAATAAGCACACGGGGGCGATGCGTAAGATCGCACGCAATCCGTACATGGTCCATTCCAGCCTGACGCGCGAGCGTTGCCGCTTGGTCAAGCGTAGTCTCATATAGTTCAACCGCTAACACCCCACCTGGTTTAAGCAGAATCAAAGCCGCAGGAATCAAGCGACGAAGTACATCCAGACCATCATCGCCCCCATCAAGCGCAAGACGAGGCTCATGCGCAGTCACTTCTTCGTCAAGATCGGCAAGCACAGCCGTCGGAATATATGGAGGATTAGAAATAACAAGATCACACATTCCTTCTACTTCAGAAGGGATACCTTCACCAAGATCGCCTTCGATAACATTCAAGCGATCATCAACACCAAGCATGCGTGCATTGCGCTGTGCAATTTCAACAGCATGAGGATCAATATCAGTGGCATATACGTGTGAATCAGGATATTCAGTCGCAACGGAGCAGGCAATGCACCCTGTACCTGTCCCGATGTCTACAACAATATGCGGCTCAGTAACATCCTCGAACGCTTCGCTAACAAGAACTTCTGTCTCAGGGCGCGGAATAAGAACTCCAGGTTGAACCTGAATAGTATTAAAGCGGAAATCAGTCGTTCCTGTAATATATTGGAGCGGTTCGCCCGTCGCCCGTCGCTTTGTTTCTTCACGCAGTTGAGCACGCTCTTCAAGCGTAAGAGGACGATCAAGATCTGCATACAAAGCAATGCGACTCATATGAAGCGCATCCGAAACGAGCCATTGAGCAGACAAACGCGCATGGGCATCACCATGATGTGCTAGATAGCCTTCAATCCACGTAAGTATTGAGCCAACTGTCCACATCTCATCCGAAGACGATTCCGTAGATTCATGCGACGTAATGCGGAATCGGTCCAATCAGACCGCATCCTCAAGTTTCTTTGCACGGTCAGCTGCCTGCAAAGCAATAATTAACTCACCTAGTCCGGCACCACCAGCATTAAGAAGCACACCGTTATACGTACCGTTATACCCAATACGATGATCGGTTACTCGATCCTGAGGCGCATTATACGTACGAATCTTTTC